>NZ_JOMN01000032.1:0-32037 GCF_002153485.1 Acetobacter sp. DmW_043
GGACGCCGAGGTCATGCTGCACGACATTACAGAACTACGCTCATAGATAAGCGTCTCCCTTTTAGAGTTTTTAAATTAAATAAAGTATTAGTTGTCGTAGTTTCTGGTTTTTAAAAAATTAATACTTATATAAAAAATTAATATTTGCATATTTGTGCGTTTCTGTTATTTCCATAAGTAGTATATGCCCATTTTGATAAAGTAAGTATTGAGGTAATTCATAATATTATCAGGAGGCTGAAACGGGGGTGCCAATAAGGCAGATCTCAGAACTTAGTTCGCGGATAGTTTATATCGTTCCGGCGTGGGATGTACCTGCAATCGCGATATAGCCCGGGCTGCTATTAAGCTGGCTCTGTCGTGTCGTTTTATGGTGTCGCACTCAGAGCGTAATGGTTAACGTAAAATGATAAATCTTTATAATTATAAAGATTCAAATTTGTAATTTTGTTAACTTTATGTTATCTGAAAAACCGAATCTCAGAGGCAAAATTTTTTGAATGTTCTGTTTGTTATAGAAAAATGAAAAGGCTTTTTTATTTTATAAATATAAAAATTATCTCTTATAATAAAGTTTTTTTCTATTTTTGATGTGATTCAATGATAAAAGTCTTAATGATGTGTTGATACTCAATAAGATTATAGCTGTCATGGTTAATATAAAGTTATTTATGAAAAAGAAGAAATAAACGTGGTTTTAGTTATGTGGATTTCGGGGCGCTGGTGTGGTCTTCAGAGGGCGTTATGAGCAGAAAAGAGTTACCGGATTTACTTCCTCTTACGACGGCGCAGCGCGGGCTATGGATGGCCCAGTACATTGCGCCTCCTGGTTCATCATTTAATATTGCAGAGGCGCTTTATCTTGACGGAGATATTGATGAAGAATTGTTTCTTCGTTCTTTGTATGAAGTGCGACATGAAATAGCGATTTTACGGTCGCGTATTTTCTCTGACAGCGAAAATTTATATCTTACTTTTATCAGTGACGACGTCACTTTTCCTCTTATTGATATGAGTAATTATCCGGATCCTGATACTTCTGCCTGGGACTGGATGCAGAAAGAAACCCGTAAACCGACTGATATTACAACCCAGTCTTTATGGAAAAATGCTCTGATCAGGCTTGGTCATCAGCGTTATGTCTGGTTTCATTGTGGCCATCACATCGTCCTCGACGGGTTTACCGGCGGGCTGGTTGCTGCACGTGTGGCACAGGTTTATTCCGCCCGTGCTGAGGGGCGCGATCCCGGGTTATCAGAGTATAATTCACCAGAGGTTTTGTCAGAGCAGGAGCGTATTTATGGCGAATCACGTCGCTATGAAGCGGATAAGGAATACTGGCGGCGTGAGCTGACAGATCTGCCTGAGCCCGTGTCTTTGTCTGTTCGTCCGCATAAGCCGCTTACCGGCGAGAATGGTGGCGAGCTGGCTCGCGAAATTTCTTTGTCAGCCGAAAGTGTGGAGCGTATTACCGAAGTTGGTAAAGCGTATGGCGGGTCTTTACCGCAGACGCTGACTGCGTTGCTCGCGGCTTATATTTTTCTGGTGACAGAGCAGAATGATCTTGTTGTCGGCATGCCTGTCAGTGCGCGTGTTAACCGCATATTGCGTAAAACACCCGGTATGGTGGCAAACGGGATCGTACTGCGTTTCCATTTTGATGAAGGTATTACTTTCTCTGACCTTGTGCAGCAGTCACGTAGTGTGATGATGCGTGCGCTCAGGCATCAGCTTTTTCGCTACGAGGAGCTTCGTCGTACTCTTGGTCTGCTTGAGACCGGGCAGCATATAACCCGTCTGGGTATTAATATTGAGCCATTTAACTACAGGCTTGCTTTTGGTGAGTGTGTGGCCCGTAATCGCAATATCAGTAATGGCTCAATGCAGGATCTGACCTTTTTTGTATTTGACCGGCAGGATGGCAGAGGGCTGGTCATTCAGGCTGATGCGAACCCTGCTTTATACACTGCAGAAGAGCTTGATGCCCATCTGGAGCGTATTCGCCTGATGGTTAATAAGATTCTTGAGCGGCCTGGGCAGTGTATCAGTTCTGTTACGCTTGTTTCCGCGGAGGAAGAAGCGCTTCATGCCGCGGAGGAAGAAGCAGCGGTGCGGCTGTGGCCTGACAATGATGCCGCCTCTCTCCTTATGCAGTCTTTAGACAGGAAAGGGCATGAGTCTGCTCTTATTGACTGTGATGGGACAGTGTCCTCACGTTTTTTGTATGAGGAGGCTGAACATCTTGCCAAACGTCTGAAGGCAGCGGGCCTTGCTCCCGGTCACCTGGTTGCTGTGGCACTGCCTCGTGACAGGCGGATGGTTATTGCTCTTCTGGCTATTCTTAAAGCCGGTTGTGCGTGGGTGGCAATTGATACTGAAAGCCCCCGGGGGCGAGCCGCAGTCATACTTGAAGAGGCTAATCCGGCGCTGGTGATTATTGGCGACCATGCATTGACATCATGGTTTGACGGTTACGCTGTTCTGGTTCTGAGTTTGGATAAAAAAGAAGAGTTACCGATAACAGATTTATCCGGTGCGGCATTCAGCGTGCCGCCACAGACAGCTTATGTAAGTTTTACATCCGGTACGACAGGCCGCCCTAAAGGAGTGGTTGTGTCATGTTCTGCACTGTATAATTTACTATTATCAATGACAGAAACAGTTGATTTCACAAAGAATGACCGACTGCTTGCAGTAACCGGGCTGACGTTTGATATTTCTGTTCTTGAGTTGCTGATGCCTGTGGTGGCTGGTGGTTGCGTCGTGGTGGTAACACATGCAGATGTACGTAATCCGCACATGATGGTACAAAAAATTCATCTTTGTGGTGTGACATTTCTTCAGGCTACACCAACATTATATAAAACATTTACCGGTAGTGGCCTTACTTCAGCTTTACGTGGCCTGACGTTGTTAACTGGGGGGGAGGCTCTTTCTCCCGGGCTTGCATCTGAACTGTTTGCTAATAGCCGCGCTGTGTTCAATGTTTATGGTCCGACAGAGACAACGATCTGGTCAACGGCATACAGGTTAACAGCTGAGAGCTGTGCTAACCCGCCAGTGGGGCGGCCTCTGGCCAATACCAGCCTGTTTATAGTGAACCGCGACGGTAACGTGCTGCCTGACGGTGTAACCGGCGAATTGCTCATTGCTGGTGCAGGGGTGGCAACAGGGTATCTGAACCGCCCTGACCTGACGCAGGAGCGTTTCATTGTCGCTCCTTCAGGCGAGCGGGCATATCGCACAGGTGACAGAGCCGTCCGTACAGCCGATGGTCTGGTCTGGCTGTCAGGGCGCGCTGATGATCAGGTAAAGATCAGAGGCATGCGTATTGAGACCGGAGAGGTCGAAAGTGTTCTTATGCAATTGCCTGGCGTCAGGCAGGCGGCTGTTCTGGCTGAAAAATCAGCTGATGATATGACGACAGTGCTGGTTGCCTGTCTGGTGGCAGATCAGCATGATTCGGTTGTGATACGTCGGCAGATAAGTGAAAAACTGCCTGCGCAGATGGTCCCCGGGCGCATTGTGTATGTTGATCATTTACCACGGACAAGTGCCGGTAAGCTTGACCGGCGTATGTTGAAGGCTCTGACACCGAAAGAAGAAGTTTTTTCCGAAAAAGTTTTGCCCCGCACGCATGAAGAGAAAATACTGGCAGGTATATGGGCAGAGCTTCTTCATGTTACAGAAGTTGATATTCATACCAGCTTCTTCAGTATGGGTGGGGATAGCCTTATGGTGTTGCAGATGGTCGCAAGACTGTCTGAGCTGGGATACGAACTGCCTGTCGGGCAAATTTTTACCGAAGCGACGGTTGTTGCTCTGGCTCCGTTCCTTGCTGGTAAAGGTGAGGCCGCTGACCCGCTTTCTGTTGTGCTGCCTTTACGTCCGCAAGGTGAGGGGGCTCCGGTTTTCTGTATTCATCCGGTTCTGGGTATAAGCTGGAGTTTTAAAGAGCTTGTGGCACTCTTACCGTCTGAACATCCGGTTTATGCCCTGCAGGATGCCGGGTTATTGCTTAATGAGAACAGCCCCGAAACAGTTGAAGAACTGATAGATATTTACCTCGATGAAATTTTAAAAATTCATCCGCACGGACCGTATTGCTTTGTAGGCTGGTCGATGGGAGGTGTAATCGCTCATGGGCTGAGTGCACAGCTGAGAGCAAGAGGCGAGCAGATTCAGATGCTTGCTATGCTTGATTCTTATCCTTTTGAAGAATCACACCGTAATATTACTCTTGCCTCTGAAGAAAATGTCCGTCTGGCACTACAGTTTCTTGATATCAGGACAGATCCTGACAGGCCTGAACCAAAAACTGCTGAAGAGGTTGCAGCTCTCTTTCTTGAAGGGATTGATATTTCTCAGATTCCTCAAAGCGCAGTCTATGGTCAGAAAGATCAGAGAAATCTGGCTGAGGTATTTCTCCAGGTTACATTGCGTAATATGGCGATGTTGCAGAAATATATACCATGTAAATCTGATACAGATATTCTGTTTATTCGTGCCGCGGTAAAGGGAGGAGATGCCTCTGAGGGCGTAAGGTTCGACAACCCTGAGCAGTGGAAAAATTATACATCCGGGCGGGTAATGGTCTGCGAGCAGGCAGCGCGACATCAGGATATGCTTAAAACCGGAAATATTGAAAAAATTTCTTTTATTTTAAATGATTATCTAAAGAATAGCAGAGATGAGGGCGGGGGGTTGCCATATGGTTTTCCATTAAGCCCGTCTGATTCACGCTGTGCTCATGAGGTAAAATAATGAAAATTGTTATCATTACAATTGGAACTCAGGGTGATGCGCGTCCTTTCGTAGCGCTGGGGCGCAGGCTTAAGGAAAAAGGCCATGACATCGTTATTGCGACATCTGACAATCATAAGGAGCTGATTGAAACTTCAGGCCTTACGCATGCCCCCCTGCGGTCTGACTTTGCTGAGCTGATGGCTAAAGAGCATGCTGCACTTGATGAAGGGCATCCCTTCACGATTGGTAAAAAGGTATCTCAGGTTATGACAACCTGGATGCCTTTGTGGGCACAGCAGGGCTGGGAAGCGACAGAAGGTGCAGATCTGATTATTGGCTCTGGCTCTGGCACTGTGCTTGGTGCCTCTTTGTCAGAGAAACGTGGTATCCCTTTTGTTCAGACGCAGTTTATGCCACTGACGCCGAGCAAAGAGATTCCCCCCCTGTGGCCTTCACCGAAAAAACGTATGCCCGGAATTGTTAATTTTTTGCTGGGGCATCTTGTAAGGCTGATCGTGTGGCGTGTTCTGGCTAACCCGGCTTCTATCATTCGTAAGGAGCTGGGGCTGGAGCAGTTTTCATGGATGGGGCCATGGTCTTCAGAATATGGGGATTCAGGCAACAGATATATTTTGTATGCCTACAGCAGGTATCTGCTGCCTCAGCCTTCTGACTGGCGTTCTGACCGAATAGCAGTGACTGGTAACTGGTTTTACGACCAGGCAGATGCATGGATAGCGCCTGCAGATCTCGTTGCTTTTCTTGAGAGCGGCAACGATAAGCCAATTTATGTTGGTTTTGGCAGTATGAGAACCGGCCGTCCTGAAGAATTTACACGTAAAATACTTGACGCAATACGTAAATCCGGGCGCAGAGCCGTTGTGGCTACAGGCTGGGGAGCTTTAGCTAAAAACCAGTTAGTCTCTGCTGATGAGAGGATCTTTTTCGTAGACAGTGTGCCGCATGACTGGCTTTTCCCTCGGGTTTCACTCGCCGTGCATCACGGTGGTGCAGGCACTGTGGCGGCAGCGGCTCGTGCCGGTATTCCACAAATTTTGTTGCCATTCGTAGCAGATCAGTTTTTCTGGAGGTGGCGTATGCACGAAATAGGGATTAATCCTGTTATGCTTGACCGGAAAACTCTGACATCTGAGCAGCTTGCCGATGCTATTCATATGGCGCAGGGGCCACGTTTCCTTAAAGCTGCTAAAATTCTGGGGGAAGAAATTTGCTCAGAGGATGGTATTCAGGCAGCAATTGATACGCTGGATAAATGGGGTATGTTCAGGGAACCCCCGGTTAAGACAAAAGAAAAAAAACAGGCGGAGCCCGCCGGCTTATGAAAGAGACTGCGGCATTTCAGGCATCAGACATGATCAGTGTGCAGAATGTCGTTAAAGAATACGGCAAGAAGCGTGCTGTTAACGATATCAGTTTTAGTGTGAAAGCTGGGGAGGTTTTTGCTTTCCTTGGGCCAAATGGCGCAGGCAAAACCACGACTATTAAAATGCTCACAACATTATTGCCGCCTGATAAAGGGGTGATTAAAATAGACGGGATGGATGTTGCACGTCAGGCTTATGAAGTCAGACGGCGCTTCGGTGTTGTGTTTCAGGATTGTACGCTTGATCAGACTGCCACAGTGTATGAAAATTTATGGATGCACTGCTCTTTTTATCAAATACCGCGCAGTGAGCGTAAAAGAAGAATAGCTGAAGTTCTTGAGCTGTTTAACATTACGTCCCATCAGCGTGTTATTGTCGAAAAACTTTCAGGCGGGCTTAAACGACGGGTTGAACTGGCTCGTGCTTTGCTGCATCAGCCGGTGCTTATTTTTCTTGATGAGCCAACACTGGGGCTTGATCCGCAAAGTCGGAGATTATTGTGGGACCATCTTCATTTTCTTAAAAAAACACAAAATCTGACAGTTTTTCTGACAACACATTACCTCGATGAGGTAGAGCGTTTTGCAGATACAGTGGCTGTGATTAATCAGGGTAAAATTATAGCAGCCGGTTCTGTCTCTGATGTGATCAGTCACGCAAAAGGTCAGACGCTTGAAGATGCATTTTTATCTCTGACCGGTCAGTTATCAGAGCGCGAATCTGTATTTTTTGCAGGCAAAACAGAAATAGAAGATGCTTTGCCTGAAGCGGATAATTAAATGAACAGTATAGTTTTACAGGATATATTTACGGCACTGCAATGCAGTGGTGGAGAACAGCCATGGATCTGATTTATTGTCTGTGGAGACGTCAGGTAATGGCGTATTTGCGCGCACCTGGACGTGTTTTTTCAGCTCTTGCTCAGCCATTCCTGTTCCTGGTAGCGCTGGGGCTTGGTTTTTCTCCTATTTACCAGCAGGCCGGCCGGGGGGATTATTTTGCCTTTCTGGTACCGGGTGTGCTGGGTTCGTGCATTTTGTTTAATACAGTATTTGCTGGCAATGATCTGCTATGGGACCGGCAGTTTGGTTTTATTAAAGAGACGATGGTTGCTCCGGCTTCGCGCACATGTATTTTGTTCGGGCGTGCGCTGGGCGTGACAACTGTTGCGCTGATTCAGGCAGTTCTGGTTGGGGTGGTTTGCTCTGTTGCCGGCTTACATAAAGTGCCTGCCGGAGGTGTTTTGATAGCCTTTGGCTTTGCGGTGCTGATTGCGATTTTCTTTTCGTTTATTGGCAGTATTCTGGGTTCTGTTCTTAAAGACACACAGAGTTTTGGGCAGATTGTAAATTTTGTTGCAACCCCCTTATTTTATTTGTCCGGGGCGGTGTTCCCTCTGGAGGGGCAAAAGCTGCTGGTGGTAACACTGACCTCTCTTAACCCGTTATCCTATGGTATTGATGGGATGCGGGGTGCACTGGGCGGTCAGTATTATTATGATCCGCTTATGTCGGTGTTTATTTTAATTGTAGTCAATATTGTCGCGGCTTTTGCTGCAACATTTGCGTTTTCACGTGTTCGGCCTGATTAAAGGCCGGCAGCAGAGCCTGTTTTCGGTACAGTAACCCGTATCAGTACCGGCGTATCAGACCAGCCAGCGTTCCCTGAATTCTCAGTCTTTCCGCTGGTATAATACGCGTTTCATAGCTGGGGTTAGCCGCTTCAAGTGCAATCGTTTTGCCTTTACGACGCAGACGTTTGAGTGTGACCTCATTCTCGTCAATCAGAGCAACGATAATCTGACCACTTTCTGCGTGTTCAGTGCGTCTTATCACAACGGTATCGCCGTCCAGTATCCCGTCATTAATCATGGAATCCCCGGCAACTTCCAGCGCATAATACTCACCTGAACCTGTCAGGTCAGAAGGGATGTCGATGTAAGAAAGTGTTTCGGGCATGGCCATAATAGGCAGGCCGGCGGCAATCCGCCCGTAGAGGGGAACTTTGCAGGAAGGCGCCTGAGGGGATGAAAATTTCCCTCTGACAACGTTGTGCGGTAATGGCTCTTCGGCTTCGTTAGCCAGCATCTCAGGTCGTTGCAGCACTTCCAGTGCACGGGCACGGTGGTGGTGTCGCTTCAGAAAACCGCGTTCTTCCAGACCTGAAATAAGGCGATGTATCCCTGATTTAGAACGTAACCCCATGGCGGTTTTCATCTCATCGAACGAGGGTGAAAAGCCGGTTTTTTTGAGGTATGAGTCAATAAACTGCAAAAGGGCATATTGTTTGCGTGTTAGCATAACTCAGGCACCTTTTCGGCAGAATCTCAGAGGGATAATGTTTTTTGTTCTATATAGGTTCTTTTTTCAGGTCAAGATTTGATCGTGGTTGCATAAGGTTCAGAAGTCAGCCTCAAGAGTGAAATGAAACGTACGCGGCAGGCCGGCATAGGCACTGTTATTGGCTGTAGCACTCGCTCCGTTGATTGAGGTCGGGTAAACAGATGCCCAGTAGCGTTCATTTGCCACGTTTGAGACACCAAAGCGGGCCATCCACGGGTGTCGTGCGGCTCTGAAGGCAAAGCGGGTGCCAAGGTCAAGTGTAACGTATGAGGCTGCATAGGTGGAGTTGGTCAGGTTTGCCGCGCGGCGGCCGGTGTAATGCACCGAGGCATTGAAAGCCAGGCGTGAAGCAATATCACCCGTTGAAGCAGGCAGGCGATAATCCAGTAAAACGTTAGCCTGTACAGGAGGAGCACCAACAACTTCTTTATGGCTGGTGGCGACGTTGCCAGTGTTACCCATCTGAGCATCAAGCCAGGTCATGCCGGCCAGAACAGAGAGGTTGGGCAGAATATAACCGGCAATTTGTGCTTCAACACCATAATTACGCTGGTTGCCATAGGTGTTAAAGATGTGCGTTGTGGGATCAGTATAGCCAAACGGGCGGGTCATACGAAAGCCGGCGACGTTGATCTGGAGTTTTCTGAACATGATTTTGTAGCCCACTTCATATTCTTCACTACGCAGCGGGCTGGTATATTCGTTCACATTGGCTGCACCCGCGGGGGCGACTGTGCCAGGCTGCACCGAACGGCCATAGGTAAAGTAGGCTGTCTGATTATCGGTCAGTTTGTAAATCAGACTGGTCATAGGACTGAATGCAGCAGAGCGTTTGTAAATAGAGTGTTTGTAAGAAGCTGCCAGCGGGTTGCTCCAGCTGTCAGTGCGTATCCAGCTCCATGATAATGTGCCCATAATTGACCAGTGTCTGTCCAGACGTATTGTATCTCCCACAATAAACGACTGGTTCATAACGTAAGCCGAGCGGTAGCGACCGTGATAGTAGGGCTGCTGGCCAGGCAGTTTTTGCGGATTATAGAGGTTTGAGCTCCCAAGCGTAAATTTTTCACCTGTTGTGGGGTTATAGTTACCCATCATATAACCGTTGGTACCAATCACCAGATCATGTCTGACCGGGCCGGTAAAAACCCGCCCGTTAATATAAGCCAGGTTACTGCCTACTCTGAAGTCATTAGCCGTGGTCGCTGCTGCGATACTTTGTGTATAATCGCCACTGTTATCGGTCAGCGTGTTGGCCGTAGCAAAAACCTGGCGGATAGCATCCTGATACAGGCCGCCCAGTGTCATGCTCCAGTTGTCGTTAAAGCGATGTTTGATTTTGGCCAGAAATGTATTGGTTTCCATGTTGAAGCCGGCATATTTCTGACCCAGGCCGGCTTTTCCCATATCAGGGGCTTTGGGCAGATCAATTGTGTCACCAAAAGCAAAGCCGCCTGGTGTGCCGCGCTCATCATATGTATAGTGGCTGGCATCAACTTCAATCGTTGTTTTACTATCCAGGCGAAAGTCAAAGTCAGCACTGACAAGGTTACGGCGTACCCAGCTGTCCTGAACATAGCTTGTGCCATTGCCGTGCAGCAGGTTGATACGGTAGCCAAACCATTTATTGCGGCCAAGCCGGCCTGACAGGTCTGCATGCTCCATAACAGTGCCGATCGAATCTACACCGACAGTCAGGCGGTTAAAGCGGTTATCAGTGGGGCGTTTCAGACTGTATTCAAAGGTACCTGCGGGGTTTTGTGTGCCATATAATGCACCGGCCAGGCCGTTAAGCACCTGAAGGTTATCAAACTGCTCAGCCGCATAGGGGGTGGTCGATACAATGTTTAGTCCGTCCATGCGGGTGTTTGAAACAACATCAGCTTCAAACCCGCGAGACTGGGGGCGGCTGGTATTTGGGTCGCCGCGAATTTCAAGCTGTACTGAGGGCATATAAGACATCAGGTCGTTAATATTGCGGGCCTGCTGATTAACAATGACATCGTGAGGCACTGTCATAATCGACATTGGCGTATCAAGTGTGCGGCGTGTGCCTAGCGGTCCGAGTGTTGCATCGGGTTTGTTATAGTTTGCCAGAGCGCCTGCTGCTGTATGCCCTGTGACAGTAATGGCTTCTCTTTTTCCTGCTGGCTGCGCTTTCCCTGCTCCTGAATGTGTCGTTGTCTGCAGGTTTGTTTGTGCAAAAGCCGTAGCACCTTCGCCGATAACAGTGGTTGAGAGAAGGAGCAGAGCGGAGAGAGAGTATTTCATCAGGACAATCAGATTTCAGAAGGAATAACACGGAATAAACGTTCTTCTGCCGTAACTTATGTGATTTGTCTATATATGAAGGAATATACTCAGTCAGAAAATTATCCCTCTGAATATCAGCGAGATAACCGGTAAGCCTTAATTCTGGCGGAGTGCTATGGCAGCTTCCGTCGCGACATCATGGCGAAGCGGAATGATCTTGCCTTTTCCGTCAGGATGCACACGGTTCGTTAAAATCATTACAAAAATCTGCGTTTCAGGCACCAGCCAGAGCGATGTGCCGGTAAAACCGGTATGACCAAATGAGGTCAGCGGAAAAACAGCGCCACGTGGTGTTGAATAATGGGTGTTAATATCCCACCCCAGGCCGCGCAGATCTGTTTTTTTATGTGGCTGCTGCGGGGTAGACATCATGATAACAGTTTTCTGTGAGAGCGGAAAAAGCGACGGCTGTCCAGCGCGGCGTGCCAGAAGTGCTTTTGCGTATGTGATGATGTCATCAGCGCATGAGAAAAGGCCGGCATGGCCTGCCACACCGCCCATTCTTCTTGCTGTAGGATCGTGAACGACTCCGCGCAGCATAGTGCCGTTTTCATCGAACTGAGTGGGAGCAATATCATCATATAATGCAGGATCAGGCCTGAAGAATGACCGTTTAAGACCAAGAGGCTGCAGAATATGACGTGTGGCATAGATATCGAGCGGCAGCCCTGAGAGGGCCTCCACAATCAGTCCGAGAACAACATAATTAATATCGCTATAGACGAATTTTTTGCCGGCTTTGCTCTGTGGTACGGCGTTACAGGCCAGCTGTGCAGCAATTTCTTTGCCTGACCATGGTGTCCCCAGGTCAAGGTCGGGTTGCAGGCCTGAGTAATGTGTCAGCAGATGGCGTATCGTAATATGCTCTTTTCCCTGAGCGGCAAAATCAGGCAGATAGTGGCAGGCAGGCGTGTCGAGTTTTATTTTGCCTTGTTCATACAGCTGCATGACTGAGGGAGCCGTGATAAGAGGCTTCGTAAGAGAGGCCATATCAAAGAGCGTATGCCAGGTCATGGATTCGGGGTGGGGTATCAGGGCCTGGTGGCCAAAGACACCCCGCCATATTGTTTTCCCTTTGCTGCCAATTGCAGCCACAGCACCTGGTATCTCGTGTTCGCTGACGGCATTCAGAAATAGCCTGTCAAGCGTGTTACCATTAAAGTCAGCTGGTGCCTGAGCAAAAACGTATGACGGCAGCCCCAGAGTCATCGTTCCGGCCAGGGCCTGTGTCAGGAAGCGTCGTCGGCCTGTATAAGAAAAAGACTGTGTCATGTTATCTGAGCTCCTTAACCGGCCTGCAACGCTAAGGGTTTGAAAAAATAATGGAACAGCCGAGTGTAAAAGAGATTTATCAATTTCTGCTTTTCAGCGAGAGAAAAATACTGATCAGAAAATTAAATTTTTTGTCATAAAATATCTTAAATTCTGATATTCCCGAAGACATAGTGAGCCGAATGACCAGACAGAGCTTTTCGTCAGGCTCTGAGCTGACAAGACCGGCAGGGCGTTGGTGTAAGGTTCAGGTCAGGTGGAAGTAATACGTGATATTATGATCGTCAGAGGCGTGCCGGCTGTTGTAACGCTGAATACGAAAACATTTATGATGTCTGGTGAGTTTATAGGGCTGTCAGGCCGGATCAGTTTTGAAGCTGATAAACTTTCAGAGCTGAGAAAAGAGGCAGGAAAAGCGCTTGAGCTTTTCCTGTTTCGTTGCCGCCAGCTGGAGCATCACCCTCTGGTGTATTATGGAGGTGCGTCCATGCGATACGTCATCGAGGATGCATATGCCCTTTTTGAAGAGATAGCAGAAAAACGTGGCGAAACACTCGAAGTGCTGATGAGCCGGCAGCAGCCTTTTGCCTTCTGGCGTGGTGTTTCAGAGTTTGAGCAGCTTCGTCGTCATCAGAGAGAGGTAGACCACCAGTATTTTTCTCAGTTTCAGGATGATGTCACCTGATTAATAATCAGGTTAGTTTTTAGTGTTTTGCTGCCGGTATAGTCAGGCCAGGCAGCAGGCGGCGGGTACTGACCTGCCACAGAAGAATTTTCTGCTCACCGTTTTCATTTACCTGCAAAGCCAGCAGGTCGTCCTGCACACGGGTCATGCCAGTCAGTGTTGTTCCTGGCGGAAGTTCGGTCTGGGTTGTGACAGCGTCCTGTAATGGTACATGCGCAGGCAGAGCAGATTGTGCGTTGCTGTGATGGCCGATGCGATGAATGATCAGTCCCACCAGTGTGACAGTACCAACAATGATAAGTACACCCATAATAATGACGGCGGCGGTCAGCGCTTTAGGTGTGCGGGGAATGTTGTCTGTTTCTGTCACGGGGTGGTCCTGTGTTCTGATAGTGCCTGTTTCAGGCAGCACCTTGCTCAGAAACACAGGTTAATGGCAACCTCCACCTTTGGAATCACAGCCTTTGCAGCCGCCACATCCGGCGCGGGTAATGCCGGGTGAGGCCAGTTTCTCAGCTTTGCCGCGCAGGCCTGGCAGCACGTGCAGGCTGCTGAGAGTAAGAGCCAGCCCCCGCCAGAAAGGTTTCATTAAAGAGGGAGCCAGCCTTTGCAGCCAGTAACCGGCACAGAATAGAACAAGAATGCTGACGATGAGAATCTGAATCATGTTTCGCCTCCTGCTTTAACCACTAAAGAACCGGGTTATGTGATAGGTGAGCAGAGATGCCGCATAGGCCATGCCAAAGAGATAACCTGCAGTGATGCAGACCATGCGCCATGACCGGGTTTCGCGTTTAATAACGGCCAGGGTTGAAAAACACTGCGGGGCGTAAACATACCATGCCAGTAAAGACAAAGCAGTTGCAACGCTCCACTGAGAAGAGAGTAAAGGTGCAAGCTGAGCCGCAGCATCAGCTTCTGACGAGCCGACCGAATAAACCGTGGCAAGAGCACTGATTGCGACTTCACGTGCTGCCAGACCCGGGATGAGGGCCACACAGATCTGCCAGTTAAAGCCAAGAGGGGCAAACAGAGGGAGCAGAAAATGGCCGATTCGACCAGCCAGACTATAATCAATAGCAGGCAGCGTGCCCCCTGGCGGTGGCGCAGGGAAGCTCGAAAGTGCCCACATGATGACACTGAGTGTGACGATAATACTGCCGACGCGTGAGAGGAATATACGAGCGCGCTGCCAGAGCTCAATGGCAAGGCTTTGCAGACCTGGCAGTCGGTAGTTGGGCAGTTCCATCAGTAAAGGTGGTTCGTTTGCGCCGCTACGTTTAAAAAGCCGCGAGACAAGCAGTGCGCTCAGTATTCCGGCACCATATAAAAGAAAGAGCACCAGCCCCTGGAGATTAAAGATTTTGAGAATATGCCGTGAGGGAACAAAAGCGCTGATAAGAAGTGTGTAAACAGGCAGCCGGGCAGAGCATGTCATGAGCGGGGCGATCAGAATTGTCACCATCCGGTCACGCGGGCTCTGAATCGTACGGGTAGCCATAATGCCGGGTACAGCACAGGCAAAGCTGGAAAGAAGAGGAATGAAAGAGCGGCCACTCAGCCCGGCTGCAGCCATTATTTTATCAAGCATGAAGGCTGCTCTTGGCAGATACCCCGATTCCTCGAGGGCCAGAATCCATAAAAATAAAATAAGAATCTGCGGCAAAAAGACGATGACTGTGCCGGCACCGGCAATGATGCCATCTGTCAGCAGGTTACTGATCTGGCCAGCAGGCAGCACTGCACGTGTCAGGTCAGCCACTTGTTTCATGATGCTGTCGAGCAGATCCATAACCGGCTGGGCCCAGGAGAAAACTGCCTGGAACATGATAAAGAGCAGCACGAATAAAATACACATGCCCCAGACGGGGTGCAGCACCCAGCGGTCGAGTTTTTCTTCAAGCTGCTGTTTGCGGTCTTCATGAACGCTGACGCAGAGCGCCATAATGCGTCTGATTTCCTCATGCAGATCTGTGTCATCTGGCAGTGGAGGAGGTGGAGCGACCGGAGGGGAATCAAGTGCTCTGAGCACATTATCTGCACCGCCACGTTTAATGCCGACGGCAGTGACAACTGGTAGTCCGAGTTCTTTTTCCAGTCGCTTCAGGTCGATATGCAGGCCCTGTTTACCTGCCGCATCAATCATGTTGAGCACGACAATCATCGGGCGCCCGAGTTGCCGGAGCTCGAGCATAAAACGCAGATGCAGGCGCAGGTTGGTGGCTGCTACAACACTGATCAGCAGGTCAGGGGCAGGCTCACCCCGGTAAACACCGCGACAGACATCACGGGTGACCATTTCATCAGGGCTGGCAGCAGACAGGCTGTAAGTGCCAGGCAGGTCAAGAATTTTAACTTTGCGGCCAGCCGGGGTGACGAGTTTCCCCATTTTTCGTTCTACGGTAACACCCGCATAATTGGCCACCTTCTGGCGGCTGCCAGTCAGCTGGTTAAAAAGAGCTGTTTTTCCACAGTTCGGGTTGCCAACCAGAGCAACCTGTAAAGGCTTGTCGGAGGTCATGCAGAATGCTTCTGGTCAGGCAGCGGGGCAGGTGTGCGTAATATGATGCGTTCTGCCTCAGAATGTCTCAGTGCAAAGCGCGTAAAGCCTATTTCTACCGCCATGGGGTCTCCTCCCAGCGGGCCCAGAGCTACGACCCTGACCGGTTCACCTGGTACAAAACCCAGCTCACTCAGGCGCCGGGCAATCGTGTCTGATGATGTCAGAGGGGTAACACGGTCGATGACTGCTGTTTCATAAAGCGGAAGCTTACTGAGGCGCACGGCTGACTGGTCCTGTCCTGAGGGGTGGCGGGTAGGGAGGGTCCTCTGAACCGGATGCCTGTCATGTCCGTGTTGCGAATGATCCTCATCTGTAAAATACTCTCATGCCGGTGATCTGTCCATTGCAGGCAGGATATATGAGCCATAAACGGGCCGGAGGGGCAGAAAACCGTTCTCTGACAGGTAAAAATAAGAGCAGTGTGTCGTTTTCATAATGATTTTACGTGCAATTCTGCCCGCTGACGTTTAATGACAAGCCAGAACTTTATTTATGTGACGTCTTAACTGCCTCCTTTTTTAGCGAATGGGGGGCGGAAGAACCCGCAGGGAAAATCAGGCACTCTTCATGGATATCCGCAATATCGCCATCATTGCTCACGTTGATCATGGCAAAACTACACTCGTTGATGAATTGCTTAAGCAGTCCGGCTCCTTCCATGAGCATCAGCAGGTTGCTGAACGCGCGATGGACAGCAATGACCTGGAACGCGAGCGTGGCATCACCATTCTGGCTAAATGTACATCTGTTGTATGGAATGATACCCGTATCAACATTATTGATACACCCGGACATGCTGACTTTGGCGGTGAAGTTGAGCGTATTCTGAGCATGGTTGACGGTGCAATTGTGCTGGTCGATTCTGCTGAAGGTGCACTGCCACAGACAAAATTTGTGGTTGGTAAAGCACTGGCACGTGGTCTGAAACCAATTGTTGTTGTGAACAAAATTGACCGTGGCGATGCCCGTCCGGACGAAGTTCATAACGAAATTTTTGATCTGTTTGCTTCACTCGATGCAAATGAAGAGCAGCTTGACTTCCCGATGCTGTACGCTTCAGGCCGTCAGGGCTGGGCAGATGAAGAACTCGACGGGGCACGTAAAGACCTCAGCCCGATGTTCGACCTGATTCTGCGTCATGTGCCATCACCTGCACTGGATAAAGAAAAGCCGTTCGCTATGACGGCGACTATTCTTGAAAATGACAACTTCCTTGGTCGCGTACTGACCGGTCGTGTTGAGCAGGGACGTGCTAAAGTTAATATGCCCGTTAAGGTGCTCCGTCGCGATGGTTCTGTGGTTGAAACAGGCCGTCTGACGAAACTGCTGTCTTTCCGTGGGCTTGATCGCGTTGCGGTTGATGAAGTTGAAGCCGGCGATATCGTTGCTGTTGCGGGTCTGTCAGAAGCGACTATTCCTGACACAATCGCAGCACCTGAAGTGGCTGAGCCTCTGGAATCTATCCCGGTTGATCCGCCAACCCTGTCTATGACATTCCGCCTCAATGATGGCCCTCTGGGTGGTCGTGAAGGCAAGAAAGTGACATCACGTCAGATTCGTGACCGTCTGTTTAAGGAAACAGAAGGTAACGTTGCGATCCGCGTGACAGAAAGCCCCGAAAGCGAAGCTTTTGAAGTCGCAGGCCGTGGCGAGCTTCAGCTTGGTGTTCTGATTGAAACCATGCGTCGTGAAGGCTTTGAGCTGACAATCGGTCGTCCCCGCGTGCTGTATCGCACTAACGAGGAGACAGGTGAGCGCGAAGAGCCATACGAAGAAGTTATGATCGACGTGGACGAGCCTTATTCAGGTGTTGTCGTAGAGAAGATGTCTCTGCGTAAAGGCCAGATGCAGGATATGCGCCCGTCAGGTGGTGATAAAGTTCGTCTGACCTTTATTATCCCTTCACGTGGTCTGATTGGTTATCATGGTGAGTTCCTGACCGATACACGCGGTACGGGTATCATGAACCGTCTCTTCCATGGCTATCAGCCATATGCAGGCACGATTGAAGGCCGTCGTAACGGTTCGCTGATTTCAGCTGAAGATGGTGCAACCACACAGTACTCTCTGTTCTCACTGCAGGACCGTGGCACGCTGTTTGTTGATGCCGGTGAAAAAGTTTACGTTGGTATGATCATTGGTGAGCATTCACGTGAAAATGACCTGGAAGTAAATCCGGTTCGTGAAAAGAAGCTGACCAACATTCGTGCAGCCGGTAAAGACGATGCACTTCTGCTGGTTCCGCCACGTCGTATGTCGCTTGAGCAGGCTATTGCTTACATTGAAGATGATGAGCTGGTTGAGGTTACACCTTCAGCTGTTCGTCTGCGTAAGCGTTATCTTGACCCGAATGAGCGTAAAAAACGTGAACGTAAGGGCGATAACGCCTGAGGCATTTTCGTTAGAAGAGGGCCAGCCTGTGCATAGCAGGCTGGCTTTTTTTATGTGCAAAAACGGGTATTGGGGTATGGCAGGTTGTTTCGTAATGCCTGACAACAGAATTATGTCAGCAATATAATCAGTATAAGTTTAAATACTGGCAAATCGCGTTTATTTATAAAATTTATATCAAGACGATGTCTTGCGATCGTGTTATAAACAGGATGTTAGTCGGGTTTGTGTATGAACGTGTCAGCGATATATCGATAAAATCGTGACCGTGAGGAACCTGACTTATTTAAGGAGAAATTTTTCGATGAAGTTTCGTCATTTTCTTTCAGCCGCTTCTGTCGTTGCTCTGATGGGTGCTGCTGCCCCTTCTTTCGCTCAGGAAGCTCCTCCTGCACCACCTTCTTCTTCTTCTGAAGTTCCTGCTAAAGGTGATGTGCCACCAGCTCCTCCTTCAGATTCCGCTTCTAAAAGTGGTGACGTTGCTAAGAAAGGTGCTCATCACGGCCAGCATCAGCATGATGGTAAAAAACACGGCCATCATGGTCATCACAAGCCAAAAGCAGCCGCTGATTCAACAGCAGCTGCTCAGTAAGCAAGTCTCTTTTCAGGAGGGAGTATAACTCCCCCCCTGAGCTCTGAGACTGAAACAGAACCCGGAGGTAACTCCGAGGTTCTGTTTTTTTATGTATCTGGCTCTTTTTTAATATTCAGGCGGTTGTCGGTACGCCGCGTGTTGTCGAATGCTCAAAGTGTAAAGCCTGGTCAGGGTGTACAATCGGGTGAATTGCATGTGTTGCCATGGCTGCTTCACTAAAGCTTTGCAAAATAAGTTTTAGCTTTCCTGGGTAACTCGCAATGTCGCCAATGGCAAAAATACCTGCGCGTGATGTTTCGCAGTCAGAGGGACGGACCGGAATAACAGAGCGTGCTGTTTGAATATCCCATGTGGCTATGGGCCCCAGGTCGGTGGCCAGGCCAAAGAAGGGCAGGAGAGTATCAGCCTCCAGTTTGCGGGTTGTGCCATCCAGATCAATGACTTCAACGGTACTGAGTTTACCGTTTTCTCCATGAAGGGCGTGGAGCTGATATGGGGTGATTTTTTCAATCTGTCCGGCAGCCACAGCACCATCAAGCAGTCGTAAACTTTCAGGCGCACCACGAAAACGGTCGCGACGATGTACAAGATACAGCTTTTTTGCATTATCTTTGAGTGCGAGTGCCCAGTCGAGTGCGGAATCCCCGCCTCCTGCAATCACAATATTACGGTTTGCAAAGTCAGCTTTTCGGCGGACATAATATTGCACCGAGCCAGTTTCTTCAAAGTGCTCCAGACCTTCAAGCGGTGGGCGGTTCGGGCCAAATGCACCGGCTCCGGCAGCAATAATAATGGCTTTTGCTTTAACGGTTGTACCTTTGTCAGTTTTGACAGAAAAGTCGCCCCGGTTGCCAGAAACGTCATCAACGCGATGCTTAAGCAGGCGCGGAATATTAAAGGGTGCAATTTGCTTTTCCAGCTGAGCGATCAGTTGAGAGGCTTCAATCGCCGGGCAGGCCGGAATGTCATAGATGGGCTTTTCAGGGTAAAGGGCGATACACTGACCACCAACTTCTGGCAGAACATCAATGAGCAGACAGTTCAGGCGTAGCATAGCGCACTGAAATGCGGCGAAGAGTCCGGCCGGACCTGCACCAATAATGACAACATCTGTTTCAACGGGCGTGTCGGCCATGATGTTAAAAAACCTTTCTGAGGTATGACTGACTGAATGAGGCAGGCCCATAAAATGGACGAGTGCTGTGCGGGCAGGCACATTAGCGGTTTTCACAAAAAAAGGGAGCCCCTGTGAGAAGGCTCCCCTTTCATAATATTTTTCGCAGAGATCAGATGATCAGGATTTAGCGAATTCTTTTTTCAGACCGGCATCCAGCGCATCAAGGAATGACTGTGTGTCGAGCCATGGGGTATCTTTGCCGACAAGCATCGCGAGATCTTTAGTCATTTTACCTGATTCGACGGTGTCGATGCAGACTTTCTCAAGTGTGCCGGCAAAATGTACAACATCGGGGGTATTATCAAAGCGACCGCGGTAAGCCAGTCCCCGTGTCCATGCAAAGATAGAGGCAATCGGGTTGGTGCTGGTTGCCTTGCCTTTCTGGTGCTCACGGTAGTGACGGGTCACCGTGCCATGTGCAGCTTCGGCTTCAACAACATCACCTGTCGGGCTGAGCAGAACAGAGGTCATAAGGCCCAGGCTGCCAAATCCCTGTGCTACGATGTCGCTTTCTACGTCACCGTCATAGTTTTTACAGGCCCATACATAGCCGCCGTTCCATTTCAGGGCACAGGCCACCATGTCGTCAATCAGGCGGTGTTCATAAGTCAGGCCGGCTTTTTCAAAATCTGCCCTGAATTCGCGCTCATAAACCTCCTGGAAAACATCCTTAAACATACCATCATAGGCTTTGAGGATGGTATTTTTGGTAGAGAGGTAAACGGGCAGGTTACGGTCTCTGCCGTAGGAGAGAGAGGCGCGGGCAAAGCCTTCGATTGATGCACGGGTGTTGTGCATGCCAAGGGTTACGCCTGGACCTTTAAAATCATGCACATCGAGGGTGATGCTTTCACCACCGTCAGCAGGAACGTAGTTCAGGGTAACTTTGCCAGGCCCCGGGATTTTGGTTTCTGCTGCGCGGTAAATATCACCATAAGCATGACGGCCGATGACAATTGGTTTTGTCCAGTGTGGTACAAGACGAGGGACGTTTGAGCAGACGATTGGCTCACGGAAGATTGTACCATCAAGAATGTTACGGATAGTGCCGTTGGGTGAACGGTACATACGTTTGAGGCCAAATTCTTCAACGCGGGCTTCATCAGGTGTAATGGTCGCGCATTTTACTGCGACGCCGTAGCGTTTTGTGGCTTCAGCTGCGTCGACTGTTACCTGGTCATCGGTTGCATCACGGTGTTCGATTCCCAGGTCGTAGTATTTCAGATCGACATCAAGATAGGGGAGAATCAGTTTTTCGCGAATAAAATGCCAGATAATGCGGGTCATTTCATCGCCGTCCATTTCTACGATGGGATTTTTTACCTTGATCTTTGCCATTGAAATAACACCAGTTCCGAAAAAAATGTGAGAATACGACACAGTGCCGGTTAACCGCCGGGCTGTGGGGTAAGCGTTCTGGTACGGACTTGTTTCTGACGAGATATGATATCTCTGGCTTTGTTACAGGTGCGATTTAAAATCACTTCGTGTAAAAGCCTGTCAGCAACAAACCTGCACAGCGCAGGTATATCTGTTCTGGAAAAGAGATTACAATATGGTCGGAGCCTTATGACAGCATCTTTACCTCGCGCACCTGCCCGGGCGCAGTCTTTCTCTGTCGTGCTTGCCATAGAGTTATGGGAGCGGTTTGGTTTTTATGGCATGCAGGGGATCCTGCTGCTTTATATGGTCCAGAGGCTGGGTTTTGGCGACAAACAGGCCAACCTGCTGTGGGGCACATTTGCAGCTATCACTTACGCAGCTCCGGCTGTCGGTGGCTGGCTTGGTGATGCCGTGCTGGGCTCTCGTCGCACCATGCTTATGGGGGGTATTGTGCTGACGCTGGGTTATGCCCTGCTGGGTTTTGACTTTGGCGGTCAGATGGCACTTTTCGCAGCATTATCAGTGATTGCGCTGGGTAATGGCCTGTTTAAAGCAAATGCCGCTAACCTTGTACGCCGCATTTACGAAGGCGATGATGCAAAGATCGACGTTGCTTTTACAATTTATTACATGAGCATCAATGTCGGTTCTACCTTCTCCCTTTTGCTGACACCCTGGCTGCAGCAGCGTTTTGGCTGGGGACCTCCTTTCTTTGTTTGCTCTGCTGGTCTGGCCTTTGGCGTGCTGAGCTATCTGCTGTTTCGTAGCCGGTTGCAGCATATTGGTTCGGCCCCTGACTTTGAGCCCGTAGCATGGGGTCGTATGGGTGCAGTGATTGGCGCTATGGTGGTTGCAGGCGCTGTTCTGCTGGCAGTGCTTGGCTCTCCCTCACTGGGCAGAGGCTGCGTCTGGCTGGCCGCTATTGTGACCCTTGGTATCTGGATTTATCTTTACGCTAAAGCGGAGGAGGCTTTCAGGCCCGGCTTAAGGCTTGCTTATCTGCTGATCGTACAGACGATGCTGTATTTCATTTTTTATCAGCAGATGGTCACTTCTCTTACATTGTTTGCGCTGCGTGATGTCAGCTCACAGTTTACCCTGTTCGGGCATACGCTGTTTTCTATGTCTGCGGGGCAGTTTCAGGCGCTGAATCCTTTGTGGATTATGGCAGCCAGTCCTGTTCTGTCATGGGTTTACGGCACGATAGAAAAACGTGGCTGGAATTTTCCTATTGCTGAAAAATTTATAGCCGGTTTTGCTCTTGTTGCTCTGGCTTTTCTGATCTGGTGGTGGAGTGCGGCAACAAGTACAACGCTGGTATCGCCATGGGTTATGTTCTGGGCTTACGGGGCTTTGTCAGTGGGTGAACTGCTGATCAGTGCGCTGGGGCTTGCTGTGGTTGCCCGGTATGTTCCTGCAAATGTTGGCGCATTTATGATGGGCAGCTATTGTGTGTCAAACGGTGTTGCTATGTATCTGGGAAGTATCATGGCAAACTATGCTGCCATTGGCGAGGGCGTTGCTGCCACAGATCTGGTCACGACGTTGCATGCTTATGCAGGTTTATTTCGTATATTGTTTTTTACAGCTGTAATCTGCACATTATTGTTTGTTATTTGCCTTCCCTTTACACGTAAGTGGGATGCACAGCATCGTGCTGCGCAGGAGCAGTCAGAAGCCTGAGAGAGCCCGGCTTTATGCGGTCAGTCCGGGCCGATGTTTAAAGTGGTGTGACCGGCCTGCCTCAGAAATATGGGGCTGGCCGGTCACTGCCCCTGGCCTGCGATATTCAGAGTGTGCACCTGCTGCAGAAGAACATCAGTGTTCTCTTGCAATCGTAATTGCTCTGATACAGTCACGACCACCGTATTTCATGGGGTCATTTATATAATCGAGCGAGAGCTTATTGCCACTTACCGGGCTGACCCAGACAACATGCTGCTGTGAGAGCTGGCGCTGATATATGGCATAGTCAGGATCATTCATAACACTGTTTGTTTCAGAAGGAGGTTCAGTCATTGCATTTGCAAATGAACGAAAGTTCCAGCACTGCGCAGACAGAGCAGCGATATCAAAGTAAATATTATTATTGTCTGACAGGCGTTTGACGGCGACAGAAATATGGGCAAGCTTAATAGAGTAAACTTTATTAATATAAACATACCTGTCAGTGTATGTATTGCTATTCTCTGAAATTTCTCGTTTTAATTTAATTTTAAATAAATCATTTAAATAATAAACATCATCATTTCCGGTGTAGTTGTAAAATTCGATAATTTTTTGTGTTAGTTTATCTTCTTCACTAATATTTTGTGCATAAGATGTTGTATGTCCTGTAAGCAGAGTAAAAAAGAATAATAGGACAATTTTATGTTTTGAAATTTCTATCATTAAAAATCCTTCTTTAAATTTTATAGAAATAACAAATATATTATAAAATATTTAATATATTTGAGAAAGAGAAGTTGTTTTTTTATGCCGCGATAATAAGAAAAGATATTTTATTTTTAACGATATGAAAAAAAGGAATTTTTTGTTGGACTGGTTTTATTTAATCGTAAGCGGTATTCTCGAAATAGGGTTTACAACCTGTTTACGTTTTACAAAAAGTCTGAGCGATATTGGCTGGTTTGCCGGGCTGTTAGTGTGCATGGTGACCAGCATCAGCCTTATACAGCTGGCAACGCGTAGTATCCCTATGGGTACAGCATATGCTGTCTGGACAGCCCTGGGGGCTGCAGGCACTGTTGTGTTCGGTATGATCGTTTTTCATGAGCCTGTTTCAGCCATGCGGCTGGTGTTCATCAGTGGTATTGTGCTGTGTGTTATCGGGCTTAAATTATGCGGCAATTAATACATCAGGCTGCTTAATAATTTTGTATCCCCTTCTGCGGAAATTTTGCGCAGAAGGGGAGATGGCTGCTACTTATTTATCTGAAGATTTTTTCTTTGAGGCCGGGTCGGGAAGAGGGGCGTCATCACGTCCTGAATAGCGGCTAAGAATCTGATCTACAGCTGCAGCAGCTTCCTGTGCTGCAGCGCTGGCAACATCACCCCAGTAATTATCAAGAGAGTGGGCATCAATGTCGTGCAGCTGCGTTGCTGCTCCGGCTTCTTTGCCATTCTTATCTAAAACCTGCCAGACAATTTCAATGTGCTGCTGTGGGTGGCTGGTGGTGCCGGCAGGAGCATTGGTCAGGGTAACATGGCAGTTTACGGTGAAGTCAACATCAGCGGGGTTGTTTTGCAGGACATCAGGGGTGTTGTGAAAATAGGTTACAAAAGCCCGTGCCAGTGAGATGTTGCCATCCCCCGGAGCACCCTTCACACCAGAGAAATAAACGCGTGCGGGTCTGTGTTTCAGGCTGTTGGGGTCTTTATTCATCTGGTCTGCCTGGATACCGCTTAGCACAGCAGAAACGCGCGGAGCAGCGTCGCTGGCAACCTGCTTTAAAAGTTCAGGGGTGGCTTCGTTCCACATTTCTTCAGGAATGGGCACGCCTTCCTGTGTTGCCCGCACGGTGTTTTGCGGTGTCATGACAGTGTAGAGCGGCACAATCATATCGTTACGCTGCTCAGTCGTGACCTTAAGCCACCAGTCCCCTTTTCTGGCAGGCTGTGCAATTGCAGGGATAGTCTGCTGAAGGAGCGCTTCAGCGATATCCTGCGATAGCAGTGCTGAGTTAGCCGGAGAAAGATCTGTGTGTTCTGGCTGAGGTACATCAAGACGCGAGGGCGGCGCGTTAGCTGCAAGCTGTCGTGCCTTTGCACCTGGGTCTGAAAAAGGGCGGGGTACATGCATACAGCCACCGAGCATCAGAAGGGCAGACAAAGGGAGAAGAGTTGTCTGACGTAAAGTGAAGAGCATTATGCGCGCGCTCCTGGTGAGATAACAGAAAGCTGATGCCCCAGCGGGCCATTGCCAGTCAGCGTGCGGCGACGATGGCTGAAAAATTGTTTTTCATTAGAAAATGTATCAACGCCGAGCAGAGAAGCATGTTGTACACCTGCTCTTTTAAGTCTGAAAAGGCACCATCCGCCTAAGTCGAACTGATAATGGCCGGTTCGTTTCCCTGGTATAAAAAAGCGTGCGGCGTCAGGGTCGCTCTTTGTTATCTCAGAATGCATGTCTTCACCGGTTTCGTAGCTGCTCTGGGCGATGCAGGGGCCGACGGTAGCATGAATTCCGGCAACAGGCGCTCCTTCGTGCTCCATGACGTCAAGAGTAGCTTCGATCACGCCAGCCAGAGCGCCGCGCCAGCCTGCATGAGCCGCTCCGACAAGCTGCCCGTCAGCAGAAGCAAATAATACCGGTGCGCAGTCAGCGGTAATAGTGCCCAGTGCAATAGCCGGATTGCGTGTTACCATGGCATCAGCTTCTTCCAGCTGGCCGGAGGGGAGTGGTTCAGTGACAGTGATAACCCGTTTTCCGTGTACCTGAGACAGGCTTGTCAGCCCGTTTTCAGGCACTTTGATCCAGTCAGCAATGCGGCGTCTGTTTTCACGCAGGTGTGCGGGGGTATCTTCAGAGCGTACAGAGCAGTTCAGGCTGGCATAAGGTCCGGTTGAAACACCTCCTTCACGGGTGAAAAAACCGTGACGGGCCTGTTTAAGGAGCGTGCTGGTGAGAGGTGAAAGTGCCTGCTGAGGCAGTGAGGCGGCAGATGTCATGCAGCCGGTCCTTTCGTAAAACCAGGAGGGGGACTCATGCCCACAGAGGTGAGAGCAAGAACTTTGAAAAGATGCCCCATTTTTTCAGGGGCTGCCAGTCGTGCTGTAGCGTGGTGTAAGTTCTGCGCATCGGCCGGGCTGGCATGAGCGGCCAGCTGTTCAGTGCGTTCCATCAGCCCCAGTGTGCGCAAAAAAGTACCTTGTGTTACGGCCCCCCATGTTTGCGCCCCTGACTGCCGTGCCGCAGTAGCGAAGGCAAGAAAGTCAACATGGGTTGTCAGGTCAGCCTCTCCCGCTGCTTTGAGTGGATGCGCCGGCCGGGCGTGGCGCAGCGCCTGAAGAGAATCTCCGGTTAGCTGTGAAAAATGCCCGTAATCAATAAATAAGGCAGCCCCGGCATGACGGGTCATACGCAGGCCGAGAAGCCGGGCAATATCTAATGCAGGCTCGCAGAGTTCGACGACCGTGCTGTCTTCAAAGGTACGTTTATCCGGTAGTTGGGGAGGGGGGCAGCTGACAGAGATAAAGTTCTCACCGGTGACGTAATGCTCGTGCCAGCCTTGTGCCGGTGTATGTACAAACTGCCGTACAGGCAAAGCATCAAGAAACTCGTTAGCCAGCAGAATAAAAGGCTGCTCAGGCAGTTCTGTCAGGCTGTCATGCCATGTGGGGCTGGTGTAAGGTCGCAAGGCATCTGCCTGTGCGGCACGCATAAGAGGAGATGTTTCTATCAGACGGACGTCAGCTGCACGTGCCATGTCAGGGGCTACGCGGGTTATCAGGCGCAGGGCGTCTGCCATTAATGTACCCCGGCCGGGTCCTGCTTCTGCCAGAATAATGGGTGAGGGGCGTCCCATATTATACCAGACTGCCACAGCCCAGGCGCCAAGAAGCTCCCCAAAAATCTGAGAGATTTCAGGGGAGGTTACAAAATCTGATAAAAGAGGATGCGTCGCGTAATAATGGGCGTTGGCACGGGCCATAAAAACATCAAGCCTTTCAGCCCCGGGAGGCAGAGCTGAAAGATTTTTGAGAGGGTCAGTTTTTAGCGGTGTCTTGGGCATTATCACGGGTATCAGGCAAACCGGCATAAGGTGGAGCAAACCAGGCACGGGCCATCAGAGTGATACCGATAATGATCATTGGTACACACAGAACCTGCCCCATTGTGATTCCTCCAGGTAAAAAACCAAGAAAAGAATCAGGTTCGCGAAAAAATTCGCAAAAGCTGCGGGCAACACCATAACCTGTCAGAAAGAGGCCGCCAAGCATGCCGGCATGTTCTCTGATTTTGTGGCTGCGTGATGCTGTATACATGACCAGAAAGAGCAGCAGGCCTTCGGTCAGAGCTTCGTAGAGCTGAGAGGGGTGACGAGGGACATCGCCGCCGCCGGGGAAAATCATTGCCCAGGGTACTGATGTCGAGGCTTCGCGCCCCCAGAGCTCCCCATTAATAAAGTTGGCGATACGCCCCAGACCCAGCCCGATAGGAATGGCAACGGTTATTCTGTCAGAAAAGGCAAAAAAGTTAATTTTTTGCTGTCTGGCATAAAAAAACATGGCCAGAATAACACCCACAACACCGCCATGAAATGACATGCCACCATGCCAGACCTCGAAGATAGAGAGCGGATGGCTTAAATAATATCCTGACTGATAAAACAGGATATAACCGAGACGCCCCCCCAGTACGACACCAAGTGCGCCCCAGCCAAAAAAGTCATCAACCTGTTCGACTGATGAGGCCCGTGGCGTAAGAGGAACAAGCCTGCGAACAAGAAACAGAGCAAGGAGTAAACCGACTATGTAAGAAAGAGCGTACCAGCGAATGGGAAACGGTCCAATATTTACCAGTACCGGGTCAATCTGAGGGAAAAGAATAACAGGCAGCATGCGGGAGTATATCCGGTTAAAGCCAGAAGAAAAAAGCAGAGGGAAAAGTTATTGGTTATAAGATAGTCCTGTATATACCGGCTTTCTCTATCTTCAAGCATGATGAGAGATTTTGTATAGTTATGTTTGTATAGTTACGGCGGAAGACGAAAGTCTGTGAAATGGTCACCGGAGGAGGTGGTCAGCGTGGTGCGAGTATAAAGCGCAGTAACACGCTCTCCAGGAGACTAATTTTTATAATTTATTCATGTAATTCTTAGCAAATCTCACTCTGAGCATCTCATGAGAGATTCTACTCCCGGTGTAATATCCTGAAGAAGATCTCCTTCAGGCTGCTGGGTTTTTGAAACGATTTTTATATTTTCTGATGCTGCAATCTGTTCCTTTGCGGTTTGAACAGCAGCACATCCTTTGTTACGCCAGTGAAGTGTGCGCTTGTCACCCAGGGCTGCCAGCCCTGCCATTGCAAGGTCATGGAGGAGTGCTGAGGCCTGAAGTCCGTCTTTCAAAGCCGGATAGCGGGCTGCGGCCTTTATAAACCGGGCATTATTACCCGACCAGAGCTGCAGATCAGTAATCAGTGAGTCTCTGAGTTCTATCTGCCCATCCATGAACGCTGCTGCCCGCTTGTTAAAGCTTTCTGCCTGCGGCGAGTCAGGGCTGGCAATATCGGCAAGGGTATTTAGTTGCTGTTCGGTTGCTGTCTGTTTATGGCGAATTTGCAGAAATTCGTGGTTGTGAGCATAATTTCTCACCGGGCTGGTGACGCTAAGGAGTACCCTGACGCTTTTTTCCTTTCCTGGTGCAAGCTGAGTAATGCGTTTTTCAGTGCTTTCATCGCTTTGAATGCCAAGAGTTTCCAGCCTGTTCTGGGTCACACCTAAACGGGCAGACAGGGTATCCGGCTGGCAGTTTTCAGGCTGCGACCAGAAACGTTCAGCAATTGCTGCAAGTCGTGGCCACAGGCGGGCATCCAGCATGTCTTCAGAGACAATTTCAGTCCATAAAGCCGCTTCACCCCCGAGCACGAGTTTCTTCTGGGCTTCTGAAAGAGGCTGGGTATCTGTCGGCTTACTTTGCGTTGTGATTGTACCTCCTGGACCACTGGTACGAGCCGCGGCTTCTGCCTCAGAAGTGTTCTGAGGTGAGGCCAGAGGGTCATCCTGATAATGCTGAGCAGAAGGCAGGAGGCGGTCGAGATAATAACGCTCTGAAAGAATAACAGGGTGGCCGTCTGCCGTCGCTTCTGCAGTGTGCGCTGCGCCACGCCAGATTTCAACAACAGTGCGTT
Source organism: Acetobacter sp. DmW_043 (assembly GCF_002153485.1). NCBI lineage: Bacteria > Pseudomonadati > Pseudomonadota > Alphaproteobacteria > Acetobacterales > Acetobacteraceae > Acetobacter > Acetobacter sp. DmW_043. Next base: position 28,708 of record NZ_JOMN01000032.1, read on the forward strand.
GCGGGATAGATGCTGCTGTAATTTCGTCCCATCCGATCGCTGTCTTGTGGTCTTTACTCAGCATATCGACAGCTTTGGTGGTGAATTCTGCCTGGAGTTCTGCCGGGCCATTTAGCTTGTGTTGTTTTATATAGGCTGAAATTGCGGGCGATTCAGTCCATTGTTTTGCGACAACTTCATCCCCGCCAATGTGGAAGTAGGCATCGGGGAAAAGGGTTGCCATTTCGCCATAAAGCTTTGAAATGAATTCGTATGTTTCAGGTTTTGTCGGGTCGAGGGCTGCCCGGTTCCGTTCTGCCCGGTCAGTCATGTTGAGCGGGGCCTGAGCGGCATAAAGCGGATAAGCTTCAAGCAGAGCAAAGCTGTGGCCGGGTGTATCAAATTCCGGAACGATACGAATGCCACGCTCGGCAGCGTAGTGGATAAGGACGCGGACCTCGTCCTGTGTATAATATTGTCCGTGTGAGGATATGCTTTGCAGGCGCGGGAAAAGCTTACTTTCGACACGGAAACCCTGGCCATCTGATAAATGAAGGTGCAGCACGTTGAGCTTAACCATTTCCATGGCATCAATCTGCCGTTTGATGGTGGACAGGCTCATAAAATGACGGCTGACATCGAGCATCAGGCCACGCCACCTGAAGCGCGGAGCATCTGTCATGGTTGCCGGTTGCAGCACTGGCCCGGCTGAGGTCTGGCTGACCAGCTGGAGCAGTGAGGTGAGGCCATGCAGAATGCCAGCGGCGCTTTGTGCTGAAATTTCAGCTCTGGCCGGGCTGACTTTGAGGGAATAAGCTTCGTTCATGCCGAGGGAAGGGAAGAAATCTCCTTTCTCCGGGCATGAGATAACAAGAGCAAAGTTATGTGTTTTTTGAGCCGCCCCTGAGAATGAAATTTTGGTGCCGGAGAGCATTTCAAGTCGTGTATGAAAGCGTGCAACTGCGGCTGTCAGCACAGGTGTTTTTTGCCCGTGCCATATAAGCTGAATATGCTGTGGCAGAGCAATGGGCTGCGTTTGTGTGATTTGTAATGTCGTGGGGTGAGGCAGAACGACCGGAGGGGCAGGGGTGTCGGCGGCAAAGCCTCTTTGCGGCTGAGCGCACAATATTATGCTGACACAGGGTGCGATCATATAAAGCTGACGTAAACGCAGTTTCAACGGGTTACTCTCCGCCAGTAAGAAGTGTGTCAGATGTATCGGGTGCTATGACCCAACCCCTGTGTGCTCTGTGCCTATGTTACACAAAAAATAGCACGGAGGTAACCAAGTGTCACAGTGACCTGGAGAGGGGGCACCCTGTTTCGTCGGACGAGGGTCTGAAGACGGTGGATATGTTTGCTCAGGGCTTATAATGTCTGAGCAGGTTAGACAAAGGGCTGATACCCGCCTGGAGAGCGAATTTTTTACTCTGTTATTAAAGCGCTGTCAGATTAAGTGGGTTATAATAGCTGCTGAGTTGTAAAAGTTTAAATGTGTATCTGTATCTAACGTCTACGTAGAAAAAGAAATCCATGACTCTCTCCTCAGATAAAACACTCCGTCTTCTTTTTCCTCAATGGCAGGGTGGTAATAACCCTCCTTATTTTTTTGGTGCTCAGCTTCTAAGCTGGCTTGCACCAGTCACAAATGGACCGGTTGAAGAAGTACCTGTTAAGGCACCGACGGAGAAACCTTTATCTGAAGAAAATGGAATAGTAGGGCGCCAGGTATTACTTGAGCAGCTTCATACTGCACGCGGTCTGATTGATAAGCACAACCCTGATCGTCTGGTCGTTCTGGGAGGGGATTGCCTGGTAGATCTTGCCCCGTTTGCTTATCTTAGTGAGCGTTACAAGGATGAACTGGCCGTACTGTGGGTTGATACACACCCGGACATTATGACACCAGAACACTTTAATCATGCCCACGCCATGGTTCTTGGAAATTTGCTGGGGCTGGGGGATGCAGATTTCACACAAGCTGTGGCTTACCCTGTTAAGCCAGAGAATGTTTTATTTGCCGGACTACATGACCCGACTGAGTGGGAGGCCGGTGAAATTAAACGTCTGGGCCTGAAAAATGCAGGGCCTGAAGAGCTGGCGCAAAAGGGAAGTAAACCTGTTCTGGACTGGTTCAGATCAACAGGAGCAAAGTATTTAGCTATTCATTTAGATCTCGATGTTTTCAATCCACGTTTTTTTCATTCTGTGCTTTTTGCTCAGCCCAATGTGCCGCCTGATACCTTTAAGGGTATCGCGCAGGGGGAAGTATCAATGGCGCAGGTGATACAACTACTGAATGATATATCAGAAATAGCTGATGTGGTTGGTTTGGGTATTGCTGAACATATGCCGTGGGATGCTCTGGCGCTAAAAAATATGCTCGCACGTCTTCCTTTAATTGGTCGCACAAAATTATAATAACCAAGATCTCCAGCTATTTTATTTAGGTTTATTTTTTAATGTGAGAGGTTTTTCTCGGGAGGAGAGAATTTATACGCTGTATTTATAAGATACAGCCATGAGATTTAATTTTTTATTGTCGTTTCAAAATGCATTTCTGTTTTCTTCATGGCTGCCAGTTGAGAACATACTCTCGATAAAGGGAATTATAATAAACCCTTTTTATTAAGGCGTTACTTATCTTCTCCGGCGGCCTTCCTCCTCTCCTGGTCACGCAGAGCTGTAAAATCCGGCGCCATGCGCTCAAGGCCAGGTACAGGGGCTGGCATGGGAGGTTTACGGGCCTGAAAAGGACGATACCCCATAAGTGGATAGGTCGTGCGGTCCATTTGTACACTCAGCTCATAATTATGTTCTGTTTCTCCTGGTAATACCGGCGCCAGAGATTTTGCGCTGGCAAAGTCAAAAAGGTTTTGCTCTTTTGTGGGTTCAATAGGCGGTTTGAGGATACCAGCAACAATGTCATCACGCCTCTGACAATACTCTCTGAAGAATGCATCAGTTTCTGCCAGACCTGGCCGGTTTTTCTCTACAGCAGTGATAAAATCATCCATCAGAGAGACCAGTAGCGGGTAATGACGCGGCTTGATCAGCCCGCGTCCCAGCAAAATCTGAATCATCTCTCCCATAGCCCGGCTGACATCATCAGAATCACGCACATCTCCTGATCCGGCAAGATATTTGAGAGTGCCAAGGTAAGAGCGGTCAAGTGGTATTGGTATGCGCCGTGCCTGAACCTCCTGGCGCAGCCAGAGCAGGAAATAGACCATACGCCCGTATGGGTCGTTATTACTGGCTGGTTTATCGTGCCACAGATCGAGCAGGAAGGTGGAGGGTTCGAAGAACCGTTGGTTGATGCGCTTGGTTCGTGATTTCAGGCTTTTGGCG
>NZ_JOMN01000033.1:0-25737 GCF_002153485.1 Acetobacter sp. DmW_043
GCACGAGAAATGGAATCACAGAGCAGACCTCAAAACCAGAGGGTTTTTCGAACCCTCCAGGTGCAGGTGTTAAAAAATATAGACGAGCAGTGAGGTCGCTGCACCGCACAGCAGCGCAAGGATAATGCTGCATTTTAGTGTAAAACCGAGCAGCTTTCCTTCCTGGCCGGTCAGGCCCACAGCGGCAGAGGCCACAGCAATGGACTGTGGTGAGATCATTTTGCCGACTGCACCGCCAACTGTATTCGCTGCGATGAGAATATCTGCTGTTACCCCGATCTGTCGCCCGGTTGCAGCCTGAAGCCCGCCAAACAGGGCGTTTGATGAGGTGTCAGACCCGGTGAGGAAAACACCAAGCCAGCCCAGCACAGGTGAGAAGAAGGTAAAGGCACGGCCTGAGCGGGCCATAACCAGAGCCAGCGTAGTTGAAAGGCCTGAGTAATTGGCCAGAAACGCAAAGGTCAGCACCATGCCAATGGCATAAATAGAGATTTTGAGGCTGCTGATTGTTTCAAAAAATGTCTCGGCGGCAACGGCTGGCTTCATTCTCAGCACAAACACTGAAATGATGGCGGAAAGAATAATGGCCGTACCAACACATGAGATAAAATCGAGGTGAAAAACGGCGTGATATGGTGTTGGCATATCTGTCAGCGGCGGGCTTTTGAGCACCTTGTCGTGCAAACCGAGGAAGTTAAAAGTCAGTGTTGTCCAGTTCAGCGGGCCACCGGCAGCAAACAGACGTTTAACAGGTTTAAGGCTCCACAGGGCGACACAGAAAGTCAGAATAACAAAAGGAGACCATGCTCGGGCAATTTCAGCCATGCTGCAGGCACGTGCCGTGACCGCCGGAGTGACGGCCTGTGTGTCGTTTTTAAATTTGAAGATATGCTTTGGCTGCCAGAAGCGCAGAAAAAACGGCAGAATAATCAGTGTGCCCAGGGGGGCGATAATATCGGGCAGCTCAGGGCCGATAAACACGGCTGTCCCACCCAGAAGGAGGGCGAAGGAGGCGCCGGCAACAAAAATAGCCGGCCAGATTTCACGCAGACCGCGCAGGCCGTCAGACATAGCCACCAGCCAGATCGGGATGATAAACGCAATGACCATTTGCAGGTAGCCAACATGAGCACTGACAGCGTCGGGTGCCGCGCCAATAACCTGTGCCCCTACAATGACCGGAATGCCCATAGCCCCAAAGGCACCGGCCGCAGCATTAGCAATCAGACACAGCCCGCCGGCAGTGATGGCAGGCACACCTAAGCCCACCAGAAGGGCGGTGGTAATGGCCACAGGTGCGCCAAAGCCAGCGGCTCCCTCCAGAAAGCCACCAAAACTATAGGCAACAAGAAGAACCTGAATACGGTGATCTTCTGATACAGAGGAGATTGAATGGCGGATAATGTCGAAATGCCCGGTTTTGACCGAGATTTTATATAAAAATACAGCGCCTATGATGATCCATGAAATAGGCCACAGCCCGTAGGAAAAACCATAAAGCCCGGCACTGACAGCAGTCAGGGCAGGCATTTTATAAAACAGAATGGCAATGGCCAGGGTGATACCTACTGTAATGGTGCAGGCAATGTGCCCTTTGAGTTTGAGAACCAGAAGAGCAAAAAAGAAAAAGAGAATGGGCGTGAGTGCGACCAGGCCCGAAAGCCAGATATTGCCGACGGGATCGTAGATCTGTTGCCAGGCCATGAGTAAATTTTCCCCAGTGCTCCCGTTTGTACAACGGTGTTTTTGTTAGTTTTATTTTTCTTCGGGGTGTGCCTGATGTGCAGGCTGAAGAAATGCTTATTATGACTGTAGGCTGACTTTATACCAGCGAAAAATGACAGTTGTGTGAGGCAGAACTCTTCAGTTTATATAAGGTAATCAGATACTAAGGGCAGGTTTTATCTGGCGGGGAATTTTCGAAAACTCAGTAATTATTTTCTATTCGAAATAAAAAACCGGATGCAGGTAGGTGTTTCTGTTGAAAAACAGGTATCTTATTGAAAAACATATTAAAGTTAATAATTATGCAGGAAAATATATAAAATGTATGGTTGATACATTTATATAGATAATACCAGAAGTTGAAAAAATATTCATTTTTCGGGTTGTGGGGATTTTGCTTGTTATGCTAGAGCCCCTGAACACTTAAGAGCTTTAAATTTTTATGCAGATAAAATAAGATAAAATTCCAGGTTTTATTTATTAAATAGTGAACTGTATTTAAATAAAAATATAAATAACTTTTTAAGGATAAAAACAGTCTGTTATGAAAAACATATTAAAATTATGTGGAGTCAGTTTTTTATTTTTATTCTTATGTTTTGGTTATTTCAATAAATCTGACACGATCAGAGCAGACAGCACTGCGGCTCTGACCCACTCTTATGTGTCTGTTGTTCAGGGTGAAGTTTTTTTTGCTGTGGGTCATTTCTATGAAAATGGCGCAGATGATATGCCAGGAAATTATACATCTGCCTTTTACTATTATGAAAAAGGTGCCAGCGCCGGCAATGTCAGGGCCATGGTGCATCTGGCGACTCTTTGCCGGCAGGGGCATGGTGTTGTGCGCAGCTATGAGAACGCGTTTAAGTGGTATCACAAGGCAGCTGTTGCCGGTAATTCTGAGGCTATGCTGTATACCGGCATATCTTATGCTGAAGGCAAAGGTGTTCAGCAGGATGAGAGAAAAGCCTTTCAGTGGTACGAAAAAGGCGCCCTTGCCGGTAATGTTCAGGCGATGAATAATCTTGGGGTTTTATATAAAACCGGTAAAGGCGTCGCGCAGAATTATGCCATGGCGTTTGAGTGGTATCACAAGGCATTCCGGGCGGGTGATCATAAAGCGCCGGCCAGAAATATCGGTGTTTTATATGAGGGTGGTCTTGGTGTGCCTCAAAGCTACACAAAGGCGCTCGATTATTATCAGCAGGCCGGTCAGGCCGGTGATACAGACGGTATAGTGAACGCTGCCAGGCTGTATCAGTATGGTCATGGCGCGGCAAAAAGCTGTGAAAAAGCCCTTCAGCTCTATCATCAGGCAGCAGATGAGGGGAATGACAGCGCGATGAATAGTCTGGGCGTGCTGTATGAAACCGGTAACTGTGGTGTGCAGCAGGACTATGGCGAAGCGCACGAGCTGTACGAGCAGGCTGCTGAAAAGGGTAATGTCAGTGCGATAACCAATCTGGCCAGGCTGTATGATAGTGGCCAGGGCGTCACGCAGGATTATGTCAGGGCGCGCGAGCTTTATCAGCAGGGCGCACAGGCAGGCAGCAGCTCAGCCATGACTTCTCTTGGTGTTTTATACGAAAAAGGCCACGGCGTTGTTCAGAATTACGGTATGGCCCGCGAATGGTATGAAAAAGCAGCTTCTGCAGGCAATAGCGATGCCATGTGTCGTATAGCCGCGCTTTATGAACATGGTTATGGTGTTGCCGAGGATAAGAAGAAAGCACAGTTCTGGTATGAAAAAACCAGCGTTACGTGTCATGCTGACTGAAATATGATAGTTGCCAAAAAATAAACACAAAGACATTCTTTTTTTGTTTGCTTTTGATTTTCACAGCAGTAACGCAGTTAACTGCACTGCATTTCTGATGGGTGTAAAGAGTATTATGACAGCACTGCGTTCTTTATCCGGCTCTTTTGCTTTTCTTTCACTGTCGCTGATAGTGCCTCTTACTCCGGTGCGGGCGCTGGCTGCGCCTGCCAGGGCTCATCCGCCGGTGGTGGCCGCCAAAAAAGCGCCCGGACCATCAACATTCAGTGCTGACAGCGCTGAGAAAATGACCGACCTCGGTGCGCTGTATCAAACAGGGCGAGGCGTGCCACTTGATTATAACCGGGCATTTGAGTGGTATGAAAAAGCGGCTGCTGCAGGCGGGGCAACCGCTATGCTTGACCTGGGTGCGCTTTATGAGCAGGGGCATGGTGTGCCGCAGGATTATGAAAAAGCGCATGAATGGTATGAAAAAGCAGCTGATGCAGGCAATGCGGTCGCAATGTCACGCCTGGCAACGCTGTATGAAAATGGAAGGGGTGTCTCTGTTAACCGCAAAAAAGCAGCAAAATGGCAGAAACGCTCTGAGCAGGCAGTGAAAACTCAGGGGCTTGTTGATATTGCTACAGCTTACTGCAACGGTCAGGGCGGTACGCATGATTATAAAAAAGGCCTGCACCTGTATGAAATGGCCGCCGAAAACGGCAATATCCGCGCCATGTTCAGCACAGCCGAGATGTATGAGCTGGGGCTGGGCACACCAGTCAATAAAGAGAAAGCGCTGACCTGGTATAAAAAGGCCGCTGAGGCAGGCAGCCCTGATGGTATGTTTAACGCTGGCCGCCTGTATAATGATACCTCAGGTGACGACCAGGACTATACCAGAGCGTTAGGGCTGTACGAGCAGGCAGCGCGGGCAGGTAACTCTGATGCGATGTGCCGCATAGGCCAGTTATATGCTTACGGGCAGGGTGTGCCTGAAAATAAAGGTCAGGCGCAGGAGTGGTATAAAAAAGCAGGTGATACCTGCCATCCTTCATAACAGCCGGGTAATGGCTGTTATTTTACATCAGCTTTAAGTGCAGGCATGGCTGCGTCATACTGAAACAGGCATGACGTGGCCTGTGACAGGCTGAGTATGGCTGAGCGGGCGTCCTGCACGGGTATGACCAGGCTGCTCAGTGCAAAAACAACACCAGCAGTAATAACGCCAGAAAATAGTGTTTTATTCAGCATGGAACCATTCTCCTTGCTACAATGGTGCGAAATCTGCGAAACATATTACACTCTAAATAGTGTGAATTATAATTTTTACAACACGAAAAAAATACATTTTGCATATTTTTATATGAATATGTGTTTATTTCATTTTAAATAACTATATCAAATAGTTATTTATTGCACTGTTTATGCAGGGGCAGAGCGGGTTTTCCGTGTATTAAATCAGCTGGTTATAGTATATTACTAATTTTTAATCTTACGCCATCTAAACGAGAAAATATGAAATACCTGTTCTGTGGCTTCCTTACTCTGTTATGCGCCAGTGCGATGCAGATGATGTTTTTAATCTATTATATACAGTTCAGGGATTTTTTATCTCATTCTGCCTGGCTTGTTGCGTTACCGGTTCTTTATTCAGTCAGCTTTGGTTTTTCTTCTTATGTTTCAGGCGTATTAAGTGATAAATATGGGGCGGCCCGTGTTCTGGTTGCAGGTTCATTTTTGTCTGCCACAGCACTGTTTGCGCTGCCTTCCTGTACAGATTCCTTGTGGTTTCTTCTCGTCGCGGGGGTGTGGCTTGCAGCCGCACAGGCGAGTGCCACTTACGTTCCTCTTTTTGTTCTGACGGGTCAGTCTGTGCCGCGGCAGAGAGCGGGTCTGAGTTATGCTCTGATGGTGAGTGCTATGGGGGGCGGGTATATTGCTTTTGTTCAGCTATGGGAGAAGCTTGAGAAAACACTCTCCTGGCAGAGTGCAGCGTATTTTTGTGGTCTGCTGTTTTGTATCCTAGGTTGTTTTCTCTGTTATATGTTGCGGGCGCAGCTGGCCAGAGTAGCTGATACAGCAATGCGCTCCAGGCCATTAAAGCAGGCTTTTTTTAATACTCAGATTGTAACTTTTATCAGAACGCGTGCCTTTCTGATACTGGCGTCAGCTATGCTGTGTACTGGTTTGATTTTATCATTCCATGATTCTTTATTAATACATTTTATACGAGAGATGATGAATGAGGATAATCCTTGTTTATTTGTTATCTGCCTTGGTGTTGTAGAAATGGTCTCTGTTTGTCTTTTCGGTGTTCTGAGTAAATATATATCACCATTTTTTTTGCTTGGTGTGTTTTTTATCTTAAAATTAATAACGATGACTGCAGGATTTTATGTGCCTGCAGAATTAAATTTTACAATCATGATGATTTTTTATGCTGCATTTCTGAGCTGCATTTCTGAGCTGCATTGTTTTGAGTGCCTGTATTTGTTTCCGTTTTCCTGCTGATTTTTCATGTATGGGTGCGGTTTTTGGTCTGCTCTTTTGTATTCATGAGCTTGGCAGAAGTGCTATGCCGGTTTTCGATTATATTTTTGATTCCCAGAACAGTATTGGGTTCCTGGTCTATGTGGTAGTGGTCTGTTCTGCACCATTACTGATCGCATTACTCTGTTTTATAACCCGGCTCCCGCGTGAAACGAAGCCGGGCTGATCAGATGTACGTTTTAATAATTCACACTTAAACGCACACCCCATGTGGCGGGCATACCGGCAAGGGCAATATTAGCACCCTGAACAAAATAATTCCTTTCTACGTCATATTTTTTGTCAAAAATATTTTTACCAAAGGCTGCTATTGTCCATTTACCATCTTTGGGGCCGAACGACATATCAGCCCCCCATAAGGTATAGCCTGCCACGTTATAGAGCGAGCCAAACAGAGAGTGGTAAGTGCTGCGCAGGCTGTAATCTATGCCGGTTGTCAGGTTATAACGCCCAAGATCCCAGGTGTAGCTGACTGACCCGTTTACCGTGAATTTTGGAAAAGGTAATTCTTCTCCCTTACGGTTTCGGTAATCACCGACATAAAGGCCATTCACAATATGTGCGCTGTAAAGAGATGAGAATTTGTCAAATGCCCCGACTGCAAAACCCGCTGACTGTGAAAGGGTAAGCCCGCGCAGAGGGTGCCATTCTGCTTCAATCTCTCCGCCATACATATGCGAGCGTGGCGCATTAACAATTGAGCCGACCAGGCCGGTTTTAGGGTTGAGTGAGGCAGACTGAATTTGCTGGTTACTATATTCATAATAAAAACCGGCAACATTAAAGCGCAGATGCTGCGAGGGGAGGGAGAACTTATTGCCGACCTCATACGCCAGGAGCGATTCAGGCTTAAAGGGTGCTGAGGCTACCCCGACAGAGCCCGAGTTATAGGTGGTAAAACCACCCGATTTTATACCCCGTGTAAACGACGCATAGAGCATGTCATTTTTTATGGGGTTATACTGTATTTCAAACTTGCCTGAGGGCAGGGTGTAGTCGGTTCCTTCATGGCGTACGACGTTACCAGGGTTGGTAATGACACCATTCATAATTTCGTATGAGCTCATGTTAGAGAGCGTGCGCTGTTCATGCTCAATACGCAGCCCGCCTGTAATGCGCAGTTTAGGCGTGATGTGATAAGTGGCCTGACCAAACCCGCTGATGGTGTTAACCATCTGGGTGTAGCGCAGGTCCTCATCAAAGCCATACAGGTCAGAAAAGCCCGACTGATAATGATCGTTCATATACTGGTGGGCGTAGTAAATACCCCCTACCCAGGTGAGTCTCCGCTTGCCTGGCGAGGTAAAGCGCAGCTCATTAGCCAGCACACTTGCGCGGGTGTTAAAGGCGACATCGGCCAGAGCTGACGACCAGCCATCAAAATTCATATAAGTCTGGCGCTGCATGTTATCATAGCTGATCAGATCAGTGATGGTAACAAAAGGCAGTTTCTTTTCTGCACGAAAGCTCATGCCGCCCACATCAATATGCGAAAATGGTTTGGTGTTGGGTCTGATGCCAAGCTGCTTTGCAAACTCTGATGATGTACCCCAGTTGGTTTCATACCGGTCAGAGCTGACCGGATAAATCGGCGCAGAAGGGTTGAGCGCGTTAAAGGCCGACATCGGGCTGTAAAGGTGCAGGCCGTTTGCGTCAGAGCGGTCGCGGCTGCCATGCAGGTTAAACTCAAACTTCAGCGTGTCAGTGGCCTGATAATCCAGCAGCAGGCGTGCTGCGCCACGGTTTACCCGGCCAAGTTTTATGCCGTCACTGTTATGCTGCCAGGCTCCGCCCTGTTCGGTCTCACCTGACAGACGATAGCGCAGTTTTTGAGACAGCGGTCCAGAGATATAGCCGTCAATTTTTGTGCTGCCAAAACGGCCATACTGCACGTCACCACCAGCGTGGAAAGTCGATGTTGGTTTGTTCAGGATGTAGTTAATGGCACCGCCCGTTGTGTTGCGGCCATAAAGTGTGCCCTGCGGGCCGCGCAGCACCTCAACGCGCTGAATGTCAAACATCATACCGTTGGTGGCAAAAGGTACGGGGTTTGCGACTTCATCAACATAGACGCCAACAGTGGGGGAGTTATTGCTGGCATAATCGTTAAAGCCCACCCCACGAATAGCAAAAGCATACTGCCCGCTGCCAAACTGTGGTGTGACCTGAAGGGAGGGGGTAAGATACTGCAGGTCAAACACGTTATTGACGTTACGTGTGGTCAGTGTTTTGCCGCTGATGACGCTGAGGGATGTGCCAATATTCTGCGGGCTTTCAGCGCGTCGTTCAGAGGTTACCAGCACTTCTTCTGTGCCGCCTTCAACTGCGTTTCCTGTGGCTTTGGCAGGCTTTGCAGCCTGTGCGGGGCTGTGGCGGTTTTTGCTTTTGTTTTTGTCTGCTGTATGCGCTGTTTTTGCGGGGGCGGTCTGCGTCTGTGCAAGGGCCTGCCCGCTTAAGGTAAACAGTAAAACGCCTGATGCGAGCAGTGCATATCTGTGAGAAAAAGGCTGAAGCCTGAGGGAGAACAAAGCCTTCTGGGCGAACATAATTATAAGGTCCCTGATGGAGGGTGAGTGCACAAACTGGTGAAAAAGGTTGCGGGTGTTAACATCGGGCTGGCATTGTGTGGCGCATGGTGGCGCGTATCCTTACATCATATCAGGCTTTGTGTTTGTGCTGGTTTCATTTTTGCAACAATATTGTCGTGAAATAAAAATACCACAAAAAAGTAGTGATATTTTGATTAAAATTTATCAATAATTTCGAATTCGCATCATTTATAAAATGATAATTCCCAAAGAAACAACATAAAAACAATAAGATAATTTATTTTTTCAGAGGGTTTTAATCACTATTATTTTTAGTAAAAATAAAACCTGCATCGTCTTGTGTTTTGAATTTTTAGCTTATATCGTGCACTCTCTGTTGTGGTCAGAAAGTGCATAAAGTGCCGTATATGGTGCCTGCTCTGTCTGCCATGTCGCCTGTATCACGAAAAGGTATCGTTATATGTCCCGTGCCATGAGCCTTGCTGCTTTTCTTCTGCCCACGGGGCATCATGCGGCCGCTTGGCGTCACCCTGGTTCTGTGAAAGATGCAGGTGTAAACTTTCAGCATCATGTTGAGCTGGCGCAAACTGCCGAGCGTGGCCTGTTTGACGCCGTGTTTATTGCTGATTTTACCAGCGGTATTGATGAGGATGGTATCGAAGGTTTTAAACGCATGACCTATGCGTCCTCTTTCGAGCCACTTACGCTTATTTCGGCTCTGTCTGCCGTTACAAAGCGCATCGGTGTTATCGGCACTGTCAGCACAACCTATTCTGTGCCTTATCAGCTGGCCCGGCAGTTCCTCTCCCTCGATCAGATCAATGGCGGTCGCTCAGGGTGGAACCTCGTTACAACAGCCAATGTGCGTGAGTCAGTGCATTATGGTGTGCCTGACCATGTGCGCCATGCTGATCGTTATCAGCGTGCACGCGAATTTGCTGACCTGGTCACAAAATTCTGGGATGGCTGGGACGATGGCGCTTTTATCCGTGATGTTGAAAATGGCCTGTTTTTTGACCCCGCCCTGCGCCGCGGCGTAGAGCATGAGGGCACATTGTTCGGGGCATCAGGCCAGCTCGATATTCCGCGCTCACCCCAGGGGCGGCCGGTGCTGGTGCAGGCTGGTTCTTCCGAGCCAGGGCGACAGCTTGCCGCTGAAACGGCTGAGATGGTGTTTACTGCCCAGCAGGAAATTGAGGTGGCCCGTGCTTTTCGCACCGACCTGCATAATCGCATGCGTGCTATTGGCCGGCCGGTGAACGCCCTTAAAGTTATGCCCGGCGTTTACCCTCTGGTCGGGCGCACGCAGTCTGAGGCTGAAGACCTGAAAGACCAGCTTGATAACCTGACCCATCCTGAGGTGGGTTTGCTACTGCTTTCACGTATGACCGGTACCGACCTGCGCGGTCTGCCGCTTGATGGCCCGCTGCCCGAACCCCCGGCTGTGATTAACGGAAATCAGAGCCGTCAGACATTGCTTTTACAAATGGCCCGCCGGCGGAACATGACTATTCGCGAGCTTTATCTTGAAGTCAGCGGTGCGCGTGGCCACTGGACGATATGGGGGGATGCCAGTCAGATTGCGGACCAGCTTGAGGAGTGGTTTACCACCGGTGCAGCTGATGGCTTTAACGTAATGCCCCCCGTGCTGCCAAAAAGCCTTAATGACTTTGTTGACCTCGTGGTGCCTGAGCTGCAGCGGCGCGGGCTGTTTCGTAAAGAATATACCGGCAGCACTCTGCGCGAGCATCTGGGGCTTGCCCGTCCCAAACCCGGTGAAATGACCTGATGTTTTATAAAAAATCTTTTTATAAAAAAAGAAGTTTTCAGGCTGGTGTGGTGCTGAGCCTGGTGGCTGTTCTGCCTGTTTCTGCGGCACTGGCCAGCGCGCAGAACAACAGCATTGCCGTGGGGGTTAATGTCTCCCCGCCGACACTCGACCCAACAGCAAACCCTGCTGAGGGGATACGCATTGTCACTTATGCCAATATTTTTGAAGGGCTGACCGGGGTTGATGAGCACGGCACGGTGCAGCCGCTGCTGGCAAAATCATGGTCTGTCTCCCCCGATGGGCTGCTTTATCATTTTACCCTGCAGCCGGGTGTGCATTTTCACGATGGTTCAGCTCTGACCTGCGCAACGGTTAAATATACGTTTGAGCGCGCTAAGGCTCCGGAAAGTCTTAATCCGCAAAAACATATTTTTGAAAATATCAAAACTGTCAGCTGCCCGTCAGATGATGTTGTTGATATAAGCCTTGACGCCCCTCATGGCAGCTTCCTCTCTGAGCTGAGCTGGGGCGATGCGGTCATTGTCTCTCCTGCCAGTGCTGCGGGTAACGGGCAGCACCCTGTCGGCACCGGGCCTTTTGTTTTTAAAAGCTGGAAACGTGGTGACAGCGTAACCCTCACGCGTAATGACGATTACCGGGGCGAGAAGGCGCATCTCAGTCAGGTGGTGTTTCGTTTCTATTCTGACCCGATGGCAGCGGCTAATGCTCTGCTCGACGGCCAGCTTGACGCTTATCCCAGCTTTCCCGCCCCTGAGATGCTCATACGTTTTGCTCATAACCCTGACTTTGTTATGCGCTCGGGGCTGGCACCGTTTAAGGGTATTCTTGCCCTTAATAACCGCCAGAAGCTTCTGGCGCAGCCACTGGTCAGGCAGGCTCTGGCCTATGCGATCGACCGCAGGGGTATTGCTGAGGTGTCAGATGTGCCAGGTGCGCGGGTTATCGGCTCACATATGAGCCCCGAAAACCCCGATTTCACTGATTTATCGGGTGTTTATCCTTATAATCCTGAAAAGGCGAAAGAGCTTTTAAAGCAGGCCGGGGTTGAGCCGGGCACACGCCTCAGGCTTGCCCTTCCTCCCATCGACTACGCCCGCAACACGGGTGAGGTCATTGCGGCCTATCTTGAGCAGGTGGGGCTGAATGTCACCATACAGCAGCTTGAGTGGCCTGCATGGCTTGCACAGGTCTTTGGCCATCATGATTTTGATATGACCATCATTGCACATACCGAGCCTGATGATTTAAATATCTATGCCCGTAAGAACTATTATTTTGGCTATAATAATGCCGAATTTCAGGCTCTTTATGCGGCTTATGAAAAAGCAGCGGACCCTGCTGAGCGTCATGCGCTCTCGGTTAAAATGCAGGAAAAACTGGCTCATGACGTGCCCAATATCTATTTGTTCTTTACCCCCAGAACAAACATAACACGCGCTCAGATAAAGGGGATGTGGAACAACCAGCCTCTGCCTGCCTGCCCGTTATCTGCTGCCTCCTGGGGGCCATAATGTCATCTTCTGTTAAAGGCTTTTTGCGTTTTGCCGGCGGGCGGCTGGTGCTGCTTGTGCTTGCAAGTGCGCTTATTTTTTCGTGCATGGCTTTACTGCCAGGTGACCCGGCAGAGGTTATTCTGGGGGTTGATGCCCAGCCCGAAACCCTGGCCGCCCTGCATCATAAAATGGGGCTCGATCAGCCTTTTGCGGTGCAGTATGTGCAGTGGCTGGGGCGTTTATTTCAGGGTAATTTTGGCGAAAGTTACAGCTATAACGTGCCGGTGTGGCAGCTTTTGTCAGAGCGACTGCAGCTTTCTGCTCCTCTGGCCGGGCTGGCTCTGGTGCTTGCAGTTGCGCTGGGGGTGCCACTGGGCGGGCTTGCGGCCATTAAGCGGGGCAGCTCGGCTGATATTGTGCTTATGGGGGGTATACAGCTGACCAAAGCCGTGCCTGACTTCTGGCTTGGCATGGTGCTGACAGGTTTTTTTGCTCTTACACTGCACTGGCTGCCAGCGGGCGGGTTTGCCGGCTGGGAGAGCGGCCCCTGGCCTGCGTTTAAATCTCTGCTGCTGCCGGCTGTGGCTCTGGCCCTGCCGCAGGCTGCGGTGCTGGCCCGTTATACACGCTCTGCTGTTATCGCAGTGCTGGAGGAGCCTTTTGTGCTGACAGCCCGTGCACATGGCCTGTCAGAACCAGCCGTGCTGCTGCGCCATGTGCTGCCGCGCAGCCTGCCGCCTGTGCTGGCGGTTTTGTCTTTGCAAATTCCGCTGCTGTTATCAGGCACGATTATTGTCGAGAATGTTTTTAACCTTAAAGGCACCGGGGCTTTACTGCTCGACGCCGTTAACCAGCGCGATGTGCCCGTGGTGCAGATCTGTGTTTTATTAATTGTTGCTCTGGTGATTTTTGAAAAAGGCCTGTCTGAGCGGGTTGAAAACCGGCTTAACCCCCGGGCACATTCTGACAAAGAGGGGCAGGGCGTATGAGTGCGCTTTCACTGGCCCGCAGGCCATGGGGCCTTTCACGGGCGGGGTTACTCTGGGGTGTGGTTTCACTGGCCTGCGTGCTGCTGCCAGGTGCTGCGCTGTGGGTGTATCACCAGGTTCATCCCTTTGGTATCGACCTGCACCATCGTTTGCTCGCGCCTTCCTGGCAGCACTGGCTTGGCACTGACCCGCTGGGGCGTGACACGCTGGCTTATACCCTGGTAGCGGCTGTTAACAGCCTTGGCATCAGTGTGGTCGCAATGGTGCTGGCCCTGTGTGCGGGGGGCAGTGCCGGTCTGCTCGCAGCTGAAAAAGGCCGACGGACAAAAATCCTCACCGGTGGCGTGGTTGAGCTTGGCATTGCCTTCCCTCCGGTCATTACGGCGGCGTTGCTGGTCACGCTTTATGGTGCGGGTATGGGGGAGGAGGTTTTCGCGCTCGCTATTTTCTTCATCCCCGGGTTTATCAGACTAAGCCAGCAGGCGGCCTCGGCTATTCTGGCGCAGGACTATATTGCCGCAGCCCGCCTTTCAGCCCTTACACCGTGGCAGATCCATATGCGGCACGTGCTGCCTAACATGGCCCCTGGTCTGCTGGTGCAGTTTTCGGTCAATGTGGCGCTGGCTCTGCTGGCCGAAACAGGCTTGTCTTACCTGGGGCTGGGGGCGCCTCCACCCTTGCCCGAGCTTGGGCGTATTCTGGCCTCATACCAGGTGCATCTGTTTGACCATCCCGTACTGGTGGTCGTGCCCGGGGTTATAGTTGTGCTGCTGGTGCTGGGCATCAATATGCTGGGAGATGGCCTGCGTGACCTTTTTGCCAGGCAGGAGAAAACCTCGTGACGACACATACCACGCCCCTGCGGCTTGAAAATCTGAGCGTAACCCTGCCGCAGGCAGCCGGCGGGCGTATTGTGCTCAGCGACCTGAGCCTTGAGCTCAGAGCCGGTGAGGTTCTGGGCATTGTGGGGGAGTCAGGCAGTGGCAAAACCACGCTGGGGCTGGCCTGTCTCGGGCTGTTGCCGCAGGGTTTTTCTGTTGCGGGTGATGTGTATATTCACGGCACCACTCTGCGCTCTGTTGCACCCGGTCAGCGTTACCGCCTGCGCGGGCGGGTGCTTGGCTATGTCCCCCAGGAGCCGATGAAGGCTCTTAACCCCGGCATGAGCATTGCGGCTCATGTGGCCGAGGGGCTGCCTGCGACACTGACCCGTGCAGAGCGCGCAGAACGTGCCGCCCGCTGGCTTGCTGCCGTGGGGCTGGCTGATGGCCTGTCAGTGCAGAAATTATACCCGCATGCGCTTTCAGGCGGGCAGCGCCAGCGCGTGCTTCTGGCTGCAGCTCTGGCTGCTGAGCCTGATGTGCTGATAGCCGATGAATTTACAACAGCCCTTGACCCCGCCACCCGTGAGCTGGTGGTCAGCCTGATCCGTGAGCAGGTGCAGGTGAGGGGTATGTCTGTGGTGATGATCTCGCATGACCTTGAGCTTGTTGCCCGTGCAACTGACCGCCTGCTGGTGCTGCGCCATGGTGTGTGTGTTGAGCATGGCGAGACAAAAGCTGTTATTGCGCAGCCATCTTCGCCTTATTTGCAGTCTTTGCTGGCCCTGTCGCTTCATTTTACCCCGCGCGCACCGCTGAGCCTGTTCCCCCGGGCGATGACGGAGGAGGCACTCAATGACTGATCTTCTCACAGCACAGAACCTCTTTCTCAGTCGCGCCCGTGCCGGTGGGCCAGCAGTTGATGTGCTGCGTGGCCTCAGCCTGAGCGTCAGATCTGGTGAGACCGTTGCGCTGATCGGTGCTTCAGGCACAGGCAAAACAACTCTGGCGCATGTGCTGGCCGGGCTGCTGCGCCCCTCCGCCGGGCAGGTGACGTATAAGGGAGCCGATGTGCAGGCTCTGTCACAAAAGCAGCATCGCCCGCTGCGCTGCGAATTACAGATGATTTTTCAGGACCCTTACAGTTCGCTTGACCCGCGGCAGAGTGTGGAGGCTGTTCTGCGTGAGGCTTTGCTGTTTCACCCTCTGAGCGAGGCTGAAAAACAGGGGCGGATACGCGCGACCCTGCATGATATGGCCCTGCCTGAAGATGTGCTGTCACGCCGCGCACATGAGTTTTCAGGCGGGCAGCGCCAGCGCATTGCCATTGCCCGTGCTCTGGTGGGGCAGCCTGCGCTGATTATTGCAGATGAGGCCGTGTCAGCACTTGATGTGTCAGTGCAGGCGCGGGTGCTTAATACGCTGCTTATGCAGCAGCAGCGCACCGGCCTTTCTTTAGTGTTTATCAGTCACGATATGGCTGTGGTGCGTCATATGGCCCACAGGGTTATAGTGCTTGACCAGGGCCAGGTGGTGGAAGAAGGCCCTGCGGAACAGATTTTCACGGCCCCGCGTTCTGATACGGCCCGTATGCTTTTACAACACAGCAGAGAGAAAGAACTGAGCTGATGAATGGCACCCTGACCAGTATTGCCGGTATCACTACCGGCCACGTGCAGGACCTGACAGCCCGTACCGGTGTGTCAGTCATTCGTTTTGCGCGGCCTGCTGTTGCTTCTGTCAGTGTGCTGGGTGGTGCACCGGCTTTGCGTGACACGCATTTGCTTGAGCCTGAAATGATGGTGGAGCGCATTCATGCCATCGTGCTGTCTGGTGGTTCTGTCTATGGGCTGGACGCCACAACAGGTGTGCAGAGTGTGCTGCGTGAGGAGTTTGCGGTCCTCCCTCCGGTGCCAGGTAAAATACGGGTGCCTGTTGTGGTGCAGGCCAGTTTGTTTGACCTTGCGAACGGAGGGGAGAAAGACCCGCTCCATTCGCCATATGCGCATATGGGGGCGCAGGCAGCACGGGCTGCAACCGCGCAGCCGGTGCCCGCGGGCACAGCGGGGGCAGGCACCGGGGCAACAACGGCGACACTGCGTGGCGGGCTGGGCAGTGCCAGCATGGTTACCCCCCAGGGTTACAGAGTTTCTGCCCTTATGGCGGTGAACGCGGTGGGCAGTGCCACCGTGGGGCATGGCCCGCATTTCTGGAGTGCTCCCTTCGAGCAGGAGGGGGAGTTTGGCGGGCTCGGTCTGCCAGCTGACAGCGCGGCTGCGGCACAGCACCTGCTGATCAAACCCGATTATGTGGCCGGCACCACAATTGGCATTGTCGCGACTGACGCCACACTGAGCCCCGTGCAGGCAAAGCGCCTGGCTATTCTGGGTCAGGATGGCGTGGCCCGTGCGGTTCTGCCCGCGCACCTGCCGCAGGATGGTGACACGGTATTTGGTGTCTCGACAGAGGAGAAACCAGCCCCTGACCTGACGGCCTTCTGCGCAATTTTGCAGGCTGCCACACTGGTCACAGCCCGGGCTGTGGCTTTGGGTGTGTATCATGCTGCCCCGCTGGGCTGGCAGAATTGTGTGCCCTCCTGGCAGGAGAAATTTGCAGGTCTTTTACCAACCCATGCTCAGGAGAACCGTTCATGACGCCCCCCCTTCACGAGCAGATGCTCACAGTTGCTCCCGGTCGTGCGCTGCATGTCACCACCCGTCAGGCTGAGGCACCGGTCACGCTGTTTTTTGTGCATGGCGGTGGTGGCAATAAAAACCAGTGGCGCAGGCAGTTTGCGCATTTTTTGCCACAGCACGTTAATATCGTGGCGTGGGATGCCTTTGGTCATGGTAAAAGCCAGCGCTCAAAGCGAGAGCAGGATTTTTCGGCTGATGCTTTTTTGCGTGATTTTTCATTTATTTTTGAAAAATTCAGAACTGAAAAAACAATTATTATTGCGCATTCCTTCGGGTGCCGCATCACGCTGGCCTGGCTGCTGCAGGTCTGGACCCGCCGGCATGTTCTGCCGGTCGATGGCCTGGTGCTTCTTGGTCCGGCCCCGCATGAGAATAAACGGCGTGGCCTGTTTGGCAACTGGATGGACCACCTGCCTCTGCCAGTGATGGAGATTTTGCGCCCGCAGCTTGGCAGGCGCTTTGAGGCCCTGGCCTGGTATCCTGGCACTGACCCGGCTTTGCTGGCTTTTGAGCGCAATGCCACACGGCATAACAGCCTGTTTATGATGCGCTCACTGCTGCGGCAGGGGCCGGTGTTTCCCGCAGCGGCGCTGAAGGCACTTCCGGCTGTGCCGGTCACACTTATTGCCGGTGCGCATGATGGTATTGTGCCACACAGCACGGTTGAAAAACTGGCTGACTCTCTGCCCGGCGCTGAAGTGCATACGCTTGATGAGTGTGCGCATCAGATCATGCTGGAAAAACCTGACGAGGTGAACATGCTGACTGATGCCATGCTGGCCCGTGTTAACGCGGGTCGGGCTTAGGGGCAGAGAGGGCGGAGCGCATGGAGGATTGTCTGGGTAATGCCACAACGGTCAGCACACAGGCTGACCTTGCGGGTGTGAATGATTTTATTAACGGTTTTCTGGGCTATCATCAGTGCATCGCCGGGGTTTTGTCAGTGGCTGAAACCTCGCATAACGGGCTGGTGCATATTTATGCCGGCCTGTTGTGGATGCTCTCTGAAACCGGTGGTGTGCCCCCTGCCGCGCGTGAACATGCGCGTAAGGCACAGGCGGCAGATGGGCTGAATGCCCGCGAGCAGCTTTTGCTGCATGTTTTGCTCGCCTGGCTGGCTGATGACATGGTGGAAGTACGCACAACACTGCGCGCTGTGCTGACACAGTGGCCACGTGACCTTATTGCTCTGAAAATTCATCAGTATGATGATTTTAATAATGGCCGTGCGCTCGATATGCTGCGGGTGACAGAACTCAGCCTGGAGGCAGCGGCTGACAATGCACATTTTCAGGGTATGCGGGCTTTTGCCTTTGAGCAGTGCCATTTGCTCGACCATGCTGAGGAGGCCGCACGCAAGGCACTGGCCATAGACCCGCAGGAGGGGTGGGCTCAGCACGCGCTGGCCCATGTGATGCTGACCCGGGGGCGGATTGAGGAGGGGCTTGCCTTTCTTTCGGCCCATACGCAGGAGTGGGAGCGGCTGACGTCGTTTCTCTACACGCATTTATGGTGGCATAAGGCGCTGTTTCACCTTAGCCTGGGGCAGAAGCAGGCGGCTCTTGCGATTTATGACCGGCATTGCTGGGCGCGTGAGCGCACCTTCTCGCAGGACCAGGCCGGAGCGGTCTCCTTACTGCTGCGCCTTGAATTTGCCGGGTGTGATGTGGGAGCGCGCTGGCAGGATCTGGGGGCTTATCTGGTGGTGCGCAAAGCCGATGTGTCACAGCCGTTTCTCAGCCTGCATTATCTCTACGGGCTGTTGCGGGCTGGCCTGCCTGAGGGGAAGGCGCTGTTAGCGGCTATACGCCAGGCTGCCGGGGCTGAAGACAGCAGTGTTTATACTGCCTGGCATGAGGTCGGGCTGGCGCTGGCTGAAGCGCTGAGCGCGCATGCAGAGCGGCGTTTTGAAGATGTTCTGCCATGGCTTGACCCGGTGCAGGGGCGCATTGAGCATATTGGTGGCAGCCATGCGCAGCGTGACCTGTTTGGTCAGCTTGCGCTCGACGCTATGCTGCGCACGGGGGCTGATAACCGCGCGCAGCAAATTCTTGAAATGCGCCGGCTTGCAACACCGGATGATGTGCCGGCAAACAATGCGCTGGCCACGCTTTATGCCTCAGCAGGGCTTCCTGCCCTGGCGGCAGAGGCAACAGCACGGGGCAAGCATATTATTTAGCTGATTTTTTACCGGTATTGAGGCTGTGCATCGTACCGTCATCTCCCAGGTTGCCCATGCTTTTAGCGTTGCTGTCGCGCATGGTGCCGTCAGCATCAATGCGGCCAAGGCGCACGCCGTTAAAGTCGCGGGCGGTACCATCTGCATCAATATGGCCGGTGCGCACACCATTATTGTCGCGCACGGTGCCATCGGGGTCGATACGGCCAACACGCACACCGTTATTGTCACGCAGAATGTCAGGTGCCGCAGCGTTTTCCTGATAGGTGCCGCTGCTGTCGCGCACTCTGCCATCAGCCTCGACCTTGCCCTGAATAACACCAAGGCGGTCGTGCATATTCCCCTCGGCATCAATTTTGCCCAGCCTGTTGCCGTTGCTGTCAACGACTTCACCATTGGTTTTGATCTGCCCAAGCACATGCCCGTCACCTGCACGCAGGGCGGCAGGCGGGGTCTGTTGTGCCAGAGCAGGCCCGGTTATCAGACAGAGTGCTGCGCCGGTTGCGCAGGCCGCCAGGTGGTGTATTTTTATCATTCTTCTCTCCTGAAAGGGGCTGTTCGTTCTGAGCTGCCAGAATAATACACCAAAGCTGCTCTGCGTGGGTGGTTAATGATCTGTCTGCCCGGCGAGGCAGAGAAGAAGCGCTTCTGTCATGGTCTGAGTATGATGCTGTATGGCATTTTCATCCCATGTTGCCTCTTTCATCATCAGGTATTGTTTGATGCTGTCAGCGGGTTTGTTTTTGTATTCTTTTTGTTTTTCTGCGGGGAGGAGATTGCCCAGACTTGAGTTTTTCTCGGCACTGATAAGGCAGAGATTGCCAAAAGAGTCACAGACGTCAGCGTGTATTTTATCGCTTTCAAACCTGGGGTTACGAGGGAAGTAGTGCTCAACTGAACTGCGAAAGGTAAAGTCGAAAGCCCGGATATGGGCGTCATTTTCTTTGTTACGAAGCCAGAGCAGATAGTCGAGGAAATTAAACACGAAGTTATTTTTGATATGACCATAGCGCAGCATCGGGGTAAGCGTGCTGACGGACACAGTATCAGCCCGGGTTTTGCAGACCGGTGTATCGATTATATCAAAATATGCGCGCTCATTATCAGGGGCAAGAAAGCGGTCAAACAGAAAGGCCGTGCCTGTTGCGTGCATATGCTTAAGGTAGTCAGCGCCTGTGGGGGCCTGGCTATCAAATAAATGAGTAAGAGCGGCATGCAGCCAGTATTTATATACCTGCGTCGGGGCTGAGACATGAAAAGCACTGAGCAGCATGAGCAGGGTATGATTAATATCGTCAGTTTCTTCAGGTTTTTGGCTGAAGCTGCTGACATAATAAGCGCCGCTTTCGCTCCAGGTCAGGCGTTTAAGGCTCCAGCTCTCTCCGGCACTGCCGTATTCACGTTTGATGACGTACTGATCAAACAGATATTTGCAGCGCAGCAGGTTAAAGAAAAAGAGTTTAATAAAAGCTGCCGGGTCATCAGCGCTGAACAGATGTTCCTTAAATGTTTCAAGCAGGCGTTTATCATCAAGCGGGATAGTCTTGCGTAGAGTTATTCGTAAAACATGCAGCAGAAAATTGGGGAAATTAATCACAGAGTTAAAGCGCTCCGTGTCCTCTTCTCTGCTGTTTTCTGGCTGGTCCGTTCTGGTAAAGGTATTTTTGATAAGGTCTGTCAGGCTAACAGACTGAGGCTGAGCGTGAGTATGCTCCTTATTTAACAGTGTATGAAGTGCATCGAAGTTCGTTGCGGTAAACCGCCCCCAGTCATTTTTGCCAAAAATATTGTGACGCTGTTCAGGGGTGAAACCCATTTGCACATAACGCTGCATCCCTGCACAGCTTTCCCATATGATGCTGAGAGTATGCTCGTAGCCCGGGAGTTTTTCCATCAGCTGTGCTTTAAGAATTTCGTGTTTTTCGAGCTGCTCTCCGCGGCTGTTCATAATTTCAAAATAATGATTCAGGTCAGTATCATCAGGCACCTGAACCTGCATGATCGTGACAGAATTAAAGAGATAGTCAGAGAATTGTTTGAGAGTTAAATGATGCTCCCTGATGATAAGGGGCAGAATTTTTTCTATGAGCTGATATCCGTTAAGAATACCGGTGTTGATGAGAGCCGGATCGGGAATATTCTGGCTGGATCCCCCTTTGAAAAGAGCCTGAAAAGTTACCTGGGAGTTCCTGCGGTTATCAAATTCAATATTAAGATTTTTATACCAGGCCAGCCCCTCAGGCAGGGTGTTTTTGAGGTATGACGCCAGAAGAGACAGGGTGGTCAGCCTTTGCTGGCCATCAATGACCTCGCTGCTTTGCCTGTTTTCATCTTTGCGCCCGTAAATAATGAGGGTGCCGATATAATACGGCCGGCCGCCGGGCAGATAATCTGTAATATCCTGAATAAGCTGTGTTATCTCTCCTTCTTCCCAGGCATAGTTGCGCTGGTAAACCGGAATAACATAGTGGGTGTCACTGGCCAGAAGATCGTGAACAGAGAGTTGCCGCGGGTTATTCTGCATAATATTCCATCTCTCTGAAAAGTGCTTCTATTTTATTGATTTTACTTGATTTTATAGTGTGGACCACAGGCAAGGTAACGCACAGAAAATCGGCGGGAGTTGTTGCGTCTTTGAGAATGCGAAAGAGATTATGCGCCAGAACATAATTATCCATCCCGGCGACCTGTATCGCATAGTGCTTCAGGCGCAGGCTGTAAGCCCAGATGAAAATTCTCTCAATGGCAGATGCAATTTCAGCATGACCAAATTTATCCATATAAAAAATAAGAAGACAGTCAAACAGAGCCCTGACATAACGGTCACCCTTGCGGTACTGTCCTTCATAAGTATTAATGGCTTGGATAATTGCGCCGGCATAGCCGGTCAGCTTTATGTCCGGGGCAGGAGCCTCGCTGCCTTTAAACAGCAGGTCACATTGTGCAATTTGCTGCTGATAATGACTGACAAAGTCAAAAAAACGCCGTCCATTAATAATTTTCTGGTCAAGCTGAAATGGGAAATGCAGCGTTTGCTCATCAATATGGCGTTCATATTGCGCGTTATAATGGTCAACAAACTGGTGGGTGATGTGCAGTTGCCGGGTGTAGGGGTAACGCGCAACAGTGTTGATATTTATACCCTTAAAGAGGTCAATATCCTGTTTGCTAAAATAGCGGGCACGGCTGTTAGCTGACCATTTGCGGATGCGAAACAGATAATCTGAAAAGAGCTTTGCCAGTTTTTCAGGGGCAATAGCTTCCCATTTCTCGACGGCTTCTGTTTTTTTCATTTCGTCGCTGAGGCTGAACTCGCGCAGATGAAAAGCTTTAAGCAGGTCATGCGGGGCGAGGTCACGGCCACGGGCATTCTGTGAGTCAAAGAACTGAAAAGCTTCTGAAAGGTTATTGAGTGTGACAACAACAACTTCGCATTTATTTAGTAAAAAAAGAGCATGATCTTCAGTGAAGTCAGGTCGTGAGATAATGCGGCTGACTGTAAGATAATTCTGCCGGATATTATTTTGTGAGATCAGGTCTGAAAACTCAGGTACTATCATTTGCCTGGCAAAGGTATGAAGCTGCTCTTTGAGTGTTTTGTTACTCAGTCCTTCTTTCTGAAGGAGAGCCTGCACACATAGCAGCAGGCTTAGTGTGCGTTGCTGACCATCGACAATGTTGTTATTGCCATATTCGTCCAGATGGAGAACGATTGACCCAAGGCGCCAGGCACTCTTTTCAGAGTGAGTGGTAATATCAGACAGAAGCTGGCTGATATTTTGACCAGTCCATTTATACGGCCTCTGATAAAAGGGAATTTTAAGAGAAGAGTTGGCCAGAAGTTCACTCACGGTGATAATCTGGCCTGAAACGGTGGTCCTGTTGCCCTGAGGCGCGGTCATGGAGTGCTTCTCTTTCCCATCGGGGTCATTAATATTTCTGACTGTAGACAGTAAAGATCTGTTTTGACCAGTAGCCCGTTCAAGCAGGTCTGCGGGCAGGTGAGAAAAGATATGGCTGCTTTGCAGGCCCTGTCATGTCAGATAGTCAGCTCTTCTGAATAGAGGCGTTATCTGCTTTACATTTTTCAAAAATAATCCTGATTTCATCAGCTGTCGGGCCAGTGCCGGACTTTGACTGTTCAACAGCCTGTAAGAACGTTGTGTAAATCTCAGGGCCATATTGTTCGGCCAGAGAAACCAGCGTGCTGGCAAGACTGAGGAGAGCAGTAAGAGCCGCTGTGTTCATTTTATTCGTCTCCTGCAAGTGCTGAACAGGCTGCGGGTGTCGTTCCCGCTTTAAGGCCAGACCAGCACGTCACCAGCGAGGCCAGGCTGCTTTGTGCCGCAGCAACAGCTGTTTCTTTCAGTGTCTGGTCAGCCTGAACTGAGGTGTTCAGTGCTGAGAGTTCGTTAAAAACACTCTGGCTGGCACGTTTTATCAGAATAACCTGTGAATCTGTCAGCCTGATACCAGGCACTTTGCCGGCTATGATATCTGGCACCGGGTTTGCCAGAACATGATAGGTACTGTTCATATCATATATGGTTTGCCGCAATTTACCCTGTGTTGTATCAGCGCAGGCGGCTACCATGAAAAATGGCAACAGACACAATAATTTTGTCATTTATGTAAGTCCTTTTCAGCCGATGCTGTTGCTTTACTGCGCAGGGCCATGGCCGTATTGGCCGCATATTTCCAGTTAGCAGCGAGGAAGTTTAAAATACGGTAAAGTGGTAATAATTTACTGCCTGGACTGGCCGGAACCGGAATCTGCGTTGCAGCAAGCCCTGCACAGGCAAAGATAACGCAGGCATAGAGCACCCAGGTGGCATAGGGTTCTGGTAAAGCCATGACCAGAGCCATGGGCGAGAGGCCCGCAGCCGCAGCTTTAACAGTGGTTGATAATGATTCTGGTTTTTCCGGTGTGTTGTCGGGAAGAGGGGATTGTTCTTCAGGCATTATTTTTTTTCCTGACCATAAGGCCCCAGGCGATAAAACGCGTGGTTGCCGAGTATGCATTCGGGTGTGTTCCCCGCTGCCCAGGCAGGGGGAGCACTATGGATGTTGAAGTAATGATCTGATCTGTTCGTCAGGTCGGGCAGAAAACCGGCAGTCAGCTGCCCGGAAAGTTCAAGAGAGTCGCGAAACTGTTTGTCATTATCAGTAACAGTCAGAATTTTTATGTGGTTTGGGTCGTTTTTGTTCCAGCAGGAAAATTGCCAGGGTTTGAGGCATACAGTAATAATGTCACGCCCCCACCAGCACGGCGTTGCAGCACGGCGGGCTATAACATTCATGACAGCCTGCATCCCTTCACGGCCTTCGCCGCGGGCTTCACCCCATGCTGTGCGGGCAAGGACCTGCACAGGGCTGGTCAGCAAACTGTCAGGCGGCATGAGGTCCCCCCGGTTTTTGCTGGTGGAATATTTCAGCCCATAAATAGCCTGAAATATCCTGCCATGAGAGGAAAGCGGAAGAGACAGAGCCAAAAAGCATAATAACAAGACTGATCACCGCCAGATGCCGTTTCCAGTTGGCCAGGCGGGCCTCAGCAGATTTGAGGCGTGATATGACAGACACTCCTGCTTCAGCCCTTTGTATGGTGAGTCTGGTTTTCATGAAACCTCAGAAAATTATTGAAAAATAAATATATTTTTCATTTTTTATACGTCTGGTCGTTAAAGCATGCGCTTGTCATTTCATGTGTCTGCATGGTCTGGTGCTGTGGCGGGCACAGGGGCGGGCTTAACTCCCGGCGGGCCGTAAACGATTGCTGCTTCACATGTCATGATAAAAATATGCTTATGAAAAAGCGTCTCCCTGTCTGTGCAGTGCCCATGATAAAACCGACGCACAGCCGGTTTTACGGCAGCTGTCTCAGTGTATTTTTTAAGATGAGAGGAGCACTGACATATCAGGACGCTCTGTCATAACACGATGTATAAAGGTGACTATTTCTGACAGATACACTGATCTTTGCATCAGTGCGTTCATCACAGCTTTGTCGGGTGGGCATTGCACACAGCAGAAATGCCGCAGGAGAAAGATGCAAATATTATAATGTCGGAGAATAATGCTTTTAGAAAAAGCGATAAGATTTATACCTCAGGGTAAAATCTTATAAAGCGCATGGCGTGCCGACGGCAACGAAACTGAGAACTGGAACCTATTGATATCTTTAGAATAAAATCAACCTAAACTCAGCCATATATAGCCAGAACATCACGGTGGTGACGAAGCAGGTGACTGAAACGAGGATGGTTAAACATCAGTCGTTGCCCGTAGAGATATGACGCCAGTCTTTGAAACTACCGAACATGATCTCGATGCGATTGCGGCGTTTTATCTGAGCCAGTCGTATCTGATGGGCTTTCCGTGAGATTTCTGGATTGGGTTGCAGGGTTCGATACCTTATCTACTGCAGAGCATACCTAAACCAGTGGGCATCATACATCCGTCCGTCATCGGGTCAAACCAGTCATATTTACTTTCCTTGCGGAGTTCGAATAAAAGTTATCCTTAAAATAAAATATCTATGAGTATAACTATTCGACTCAACTCTGACACTCACATATTTTTCAAGTAAGTCACGTAGAATCCTCGAACCATCCGCTGCTCTTGCATGCGCTCACCAAGTGAAAAACCATTCATCTTGCGTGGCGTTGGCTAGAAGATATCCAATCCACGGTCCAGAACCATTTTCCATCCAGTATCCGTGGTGATATCGCGAGCATGGAGCGCACCAGTCTCGTCGAAAACCCATGTAAAATCGATCCCGGTTCCTGTACAGGCCTCAGCAATCCCTTCCAGGCATTCACGCTGATCCTGGATATTTCCATCATCAGGCGCAGTTACAAGATGCACCGCAATCTGATCTTCGGGCTGCTTACGCCTGATCAGCATTTCGATCAGTTCCATCACATTGCGTGCCTGATGAAATTTCCTGATGTAAGGGGCAGTGATGACGATTCTTTTTGCTCCGTCGGTCCATGGACCTAAAATTTTATCAAAACTTATACCCTTACGGTTTTCCGCAAAAACAACATGCCCAGATTTCGGATCGGAAGTAGAAACAAGTTCTACAGAAATTTCCGGCACCGAAATTGACTGTGTTTCTGGACTTGTAACGGTTTTGTGCCGGTATGTAATTTCTTTTACGCGGCTTTGGCCTCGAAAGC
>NZ_JOMN01000034.1:0-384 GCF_002153485.1 Acetobacter sp. DmW_043
TGGACTTGTAACGGTTTTGTGCCGGTATGTAATTTCTTTTACGCGGCTTTGGCCTCGAAAGCGAGTGGGCTGATACTCCCGAGACAGGAGTGGCGCCGTCGCGAGTTATAGAAGCCGTTGATGTATGGAAAGATGGCGGCTGTTGCCTGACGCCGTGTTGGCCAACATTGTCTCCAGAGCATTTCAGCCTTCAGGCTCTTGAAAAAGGTCTCGACCACGGCGTTGTCATAGCAGTTTCCCTTGCCGGACATGGACGGTATCATCCTGTATTCGGTCAGTTTCTTCTGAAAATCATGGGAACAATATTGGCTGCCGCGATCAGAATGGAAAATACAGCCAGATGGTGGGTTGCGTAGACGCATCGCCATATCGAGTGCCCTGATA
>NZ_JOMN01000035.1:0-30705 GCF_002153485.1 Acetobacter sp. DmW_043
GCATAATTGCTCAGCCCTGAGCCGCGTGCGTTACTGGCGGTAAGGGCGTAGGCGCCTGTGTTGCTCAGGTTTGTGGCGGTTGTGGAGAGGCTGACCCCGCTAACGGTATCGCCATTGACCAGACCACTGGTTTTCAAGTCAGTATTATTCAGTGAGGGGCTTTGTCCATAGATGCCGGTCTGGTTCAGGGCGGTAATGGCCAGGGCGGCCTTGCTGACAGTATCAGTAGCCTGATAGGTGATTTGATAACCCTTTGCCGTGGCGCCGGTGCCATACATGGCCCCCGTTGTTCCGGCATTGCTCGTCGATGAGAGAAGCGGGCTATACCATTTCAGGTTGCTTGTATCCACGAGGGACGATGCGTTATTGCTGTTCTGGTCTGTGAAGGTGAGACTACTGACAGAAAAGGCACTCTGCCCGTAAGTCTGTGCCCCTGTGCTGCTGATCACAATATGGGGCAGGGCGGCAAGTATCGGATAAGGCGAACCTGAAACCCAGGCACCCGGATCGGTGAAGCTGTAAGGACTGCCGCTAACCATCGGCCCTTCGGTCAGCCACTGCACAGTAGTCAGGCCTTTGCCGCCCGACGTGTTGCCCTCTCCAATGCTCGCTGTGGTGCCGGAAGTACTGGTGTCAAAGTAGGCATTGCTGATCGTGCCAGAATCATTCCGACCGACCAGACCGCCGCCACTTCTGCTGCCGGTTACGTTCCCTGTTGCGTAGGCATTGTTGATCGTGCTAAACTGAGTCTCACCGACAAGGCCGCCACTTGTGATGCCGGTCACGCCCCCCGTCGCGTAGGCATTGCTGATCGTGCCATAATTATTCATGCCGACCAGACCGCCGCCACTTCTGCTGTCGGTTACGTTCCCTGTTGCGTAGGCATTGCTGATCGTGCCCTCATTCATGCCGACCAGACCGCCACTTCTGCCGCCGGTCACGTTCCCTGTCGCGTAGGCATTGCTGATCGTGCCCTCATTCATGCCGACCAGACCGCCTGCGTTGTAGCCGCCGCCGTTCACGTTCCCTGTTGCGTAGGCATTGCTGATCGTGCCACTATCCTCACCGACAAGGCCGCCAGTCATGGCTATGCCGGTTACGTTCCCTGTTGTGTAGACATTGCTGATCGTACCATCACCAATGCCGACCAGACCACCTGTGTAGTTATTTGTACCGGTCACGTTCCCGGTCGTGTAGGCCTCACTGATCGTGCCCTGATTATTCATGCCGACCAGGCCGCCTGTCTCGTTATTTGTGGCGTTCACGTTCCCTGTCGCGTAGACATTGCTGATCGTACCAAAATTATTCGCACCGACAAGGCTGCCTGCTGTTGAGTACGCGGCTGTGTTTGTGCCGGTCACGCTTCCTTTTATAAGGCCGACATTGCTGATGGTTCCGCCCATCAGCTGCCCGAATAGCCCCACATCGTCGGCACCACTATTAATCACGAGGTTTGAGATGGTATTACCCAGCCCGTTAAAGGTGCCGTAAAAGCCACCGGGCGTCAGAGGCGTGAAATTACTGATACTGCTCATGTCGAGCGGTCTGGCCAGAGCGTAATAGCCCGATACGCCAACGGCATTCTGTAAATCGCCGGGGCTGGTAATCAGCGTGTAGCTATGACCATCGATGGTCAGCGGGCTGTTGCTCGTTGTGCTGGCGGCGGTCAGGGAGGAACTGGTGAACCGGACGCTGGAGGTGCCGAAGTTCAGAGTTCCATCTCCTGTGCCAGTGCCACCGATGTTGTTGTTGGTGGTCAGGGTCAGCTTACCCGCGCCGCCCACGGTGATATCGGCATTGAGAGTGA
The DNA here is from genome assembly GCF_002153485.1 of Acetobacter sp. DmW_043. Lineage (NCBI taxonomy): Bacteria > Pseudomonadati > Pseudomonadota > Alphaproteobacteria > Acetobacterales > Acetobacteraceae > Acetobacter > Acetobacter sp. DmW_043. The sequence goes on from NZ_JOMN01000035.1 coordinate 1,808, forward strand.
TGGAGTGATAGGAGGACAGGATCAGGCGGGCCGCGCTGTTCCAGCTCAGAGCGGCGTTGAGCAGAATATCTCCATTGCCCGCACTGCTCGTGCCAGTGCCAGCGATGTTGCTGGTGGCGGCCGAGGTTTGCTCGGTTACATTGGTACCGCTGTTAAGTGCGCTATTGATGGTGCTGGCCGCGTTACTGTCGATCGTCAGGTCATCAGGGTCGAGCAGCCAGCTGCCACCAGGCCCGGCACTGATGGTAGCAGCTCCCACGGCCAGTGTGTGGGCCGAGGTCTCGATTGTGCCGCCAGCTCCTGTGCCTTTTCCGGTTGCTTTCAGGGTAACGCCCGAAGCCAGGGTGGTGCTGCGGGCCAGGTTGGTGCCGCCCATGCTGTCGGTGCCGACAAGGATATGGCCCCCCTTACGTCCGGCTTTGCTGGCCGAGGCATTCAGCACGGCTTTACCGCGAAGGTTCACGGCCCTGCCATTGGCGCGGATGATACCCCCTGAGCCATCGGCACTGGTGGCCTTTAGCGTTGTGCTTTCAACTGTTACTGTGCCGTGGGGTGCGCTCAGCCAGACCTGCCCGTTCACCCTTGTGGTGCCGGTGGCCTGCACCAGCCCCTCACGGTTGCCCGCCAGCGCGTAGACATTGCCACCGGCCGAGGCCAGCGTGGCGGCGGCAGCCCTGATCCGCCCGGTGTTGGTTACGTTGCCCTTTGCCTTGCTGTCTGCCACGATATAAATGCCCGATGGGCCATCGACCTCGCTCAGCACCACCTGATTGCCCGCCAGCAGAGCCGCCGTGCCGCCCGCAGCACTGACCGTACCTTTGTTGCTGACGCTGGCCCCCACCAGCACTACATTGCCGCTGGTGCTGGTGATTTTGCCCGCATTGGTGACAGTGCCGGCAGAGCTGCCGGACAGAATGACGTTGCCCCCCTTCATGAACGTACTGTTGGGCGTATCACGCGTGGAGGCGATAAAGCTGCCGCCGGTCACTACTGTTCCGCCAGGCCCTATCACTACGCCATTGGGATTGATGAGGAAGACCGTGCCGGTGGCGCCTATATGCCCCAAAAGGGAGGAAGACTGCGCACCCGTTACGCGGTTGAGGGTGGCGCCACTGCCGTTGTTGAACCGGACCGAGGCGCCTGCTCCGACGGAGAAGCCCTGCCAGTTAATGACCCCGCGTGCGGATGACTGGTCGATTGTAGTGGTGCCCCCTGTCGTACTGATACTGCCAGCCCCCGCTACATAGGTGCCGCCCGTGGGCAGGGCCTGTCCCCAGGCAAAGCCGGGGGTGAGGGCGGTTATGCCAAGAAGAAGCGTGCGGGTTGTCAAAGTCATCAGTCAGTCTTCAGTTCTGTGGGGCTGGATATGGAAGAGGTGCTTCTGCAGAGTGGAAATGATCAACGAACCGATTTCATTAAAGATGATCGGCTAAACACAATATTTCCTTGTTTTTGATTAGTTTTTATATCGTATCAAGATTGATTTTGCGGTATCCCCAAAAATGCGACAAACGCGATGCTGGGGGCAGCAGGCAACTGACTGTGTCATCGCATGAGAAGGATAAGTGCAGAGGTGGGTATGACAGGCGATATACCGGTTTATGAAGCTCAGGCGCTCGCTGGATTGCCGCATTTCATGAAATGTCTGGCTTTCTGCAATCAGGCATTACTGAGCATTCACAAGCAGATGCCGCGTGAAGTGCGTTACGTGGCCGATGTAAGACGATGGGTTTTGACGCATGCGGCTCTTTTGTTACATTTTCAGCGACGGGTTGACCCTTCAGCTCCCCCGCTGACCGCAACCAACCTGTATGGTTTGATTGAAGATAGCAGTATGGTCAGCCCGAATACGGTTACAAATTACCTCAAGGAAGTTCAGAATTTTGGCTATATAGAAGCCATTCCCAGTCAGGATGGCCGGGTGCGCGCTTATCAGATGAGCGCTTTTTCTGAGCAGATGTTCCATGTCTATCTTAGCGTCAATTTGCAGGCGCTTGACCAGATTGACGGAGCGGGCAGGAGTGAGGTTACACGTGTAACGCCAGAAATCCTTAATCACATGCACCCGATTTTTGCCAGATTAATGCTGCAGGATGCTTTTTTAAGAGCACCACCGAAGTCTATCGTACAACTTGTCAGCACAACGGTTGGCATGTCCGTTCTGAATGAAATGACCAAGACTGTAACAGAATCACCCGCAGGCGACATAGAACGGATAGAAATTGTCCTCGACAGTGCCAATGCTATGGCGCAGCGTTATGGTGTTTCGCGTGGGAATATCGCGCGGCTTCTGAAAAAAATCGAGGCAGAAAACGATTTCGGTAAAACAGGCCGAAAAAGCTGGATATCAGCCCGGCTTGTACGCGACTACCATCAGTGGCAGGCTCGTAAATTTGCCCATGTTTCTTACGCCTATGTTGAAGCTTGCCGGCAGTATAACACGACGAGTGCCGCAGCCTGAGGGGGAAGAGGTAAGGTCATTACTGAGAGTATGATTTTTAAACTAAAAAACATAAGCACTGTTCTTTTGTAGAAGTGTCATGATTTGTGTCGGTTAAAAATTATCCTCTGATCGGTAATCATAAGTTTTTCAAAGGCTGTTTTTCCAAAAAACAGAAGGATTTGATATCATTTGACGGAGTTCTTTGCTGACAGCCAGCATGTGTGGCTCGCGTGGTCCTTTAGCTGCGCCGGTTCCACTGGCATCCACAATACCGTAACGAGCTGTAGTTAACCGGTTGAGGTGGTTCCATTCTGTAAAGCCTGAGGGGAATACACGCGGGTCCATCCTGCATTCCTTATAAACGACGGTCGCGTAGTCGCGCCATGGCCGCCCAAGACTGATTTCCTTAACATCATTGTCGGCAGTAATGCTGCACTGATGAAACAGATAGCCGCTGGGTTGATCCGCACTACGCCGCCCCTGGGCCGTGAGTATGACAAATGGGCGTCCGAGGGCGTGTAATTCCACTCTTTCGAACCAGGCAAGAGCATCGCCAAAAATAAAATCCACTGCACCATCAATCCGGCTATCCTGATAAAGCTGGCGTGCAGGGTGGCAATCTCTGTCCTCTCTGCATCCGTGACTGGCCGCCAGAAGTGTATCCTGATAGCCTGTAAGATGCAGATCAGAAAAATGCTGATGGTCTCCTGTTGCTGAAAGAGCCAGAGCTTGGGCGTCTTTCGTAATGTCCGGATGCTTCCAGTGGAAGCGGTTAGTGATTGTCAGATGCTCGAGAGTGTCACCATCGCCTTCGGCAAAGACGATTGCAGATTTTCCGGTGCCACCACTTTCAAACGCGGCACGGTCCCCCTCAATCACTGTCTCCTCACGTGTGCGTCCCATGCCGATCAGGTGCATATCAGGGCGTGTAACATGCACTACCTCGCGATACGTGCCGGGATAGATCGCAATGGTGGCTCCATCCGGAGCTGCTGAAAGAGCATTCTGAATACTGGTAAAGCTTTTTCCACTACCGACAGTATAAACAGCTTTCAGAGAGTTTTCTGGGAATGGGACGAACTGAGCTGAGCAATCAGGGGCTCCTTCCTGTAAGGGGCCTGTATGCAGCTGGGTATTACTGATATCCCACTGGTTTTTTTCAGGAAAATGCACACCATCAAGCGTAATATCAAGCGCATGTTCCTTATCAAACCCATGCGCTACCAACTGGCCACCGTCACTCGTTACGTGTCGCAGAGTGATATCACGATAGACAGGAATAGCAGATCCGACAGCTTCTTTATCATAACTGGTATCGAAATTTACAGCCCACCGGTTTGCGCGCATGCATACATCCTCATAGAGGATGTGCTCTACCAGTCCTCCTCGCGTTACATCGCTTTTAATGCGAATGCCTGAGGTTGTTCCGTCCAGTGTCAGATTGCGGACCAGAATATCATGCACACCATTTTGTGTTTCGCTGCCAATAGACATACCGTGACCCTGGTAGAAGTGGTTGTCGGTGATGGAGATGTTATGTGTTCCTCCATTTGGTCCAGCTTTAATGGCAATGTTATCATCGCCTGTACGGATAAAGCTCTGAGTGATGGTAACATCCTCAGAATTACCAGGATCAATGCCGTCGGTGTTGCGGGCGCTGGCTGGTGCGTCGATTTTTACGCCCCAGAAGGTCGCTCTTTTTACCCCATTCATAGCAACATGAAAATTAGGAGAATTGCGTAAAGTTACACGGTAGAAAGTGACATCGCGGGTGTTGTTAAGTTGAATGAGGCGTGGGGCATTCTGATGTTTATGCTCGCGTTGCGCGCGACGTGCCAGTTGCCACCATGTTTCATCTTTACCCTCTATTACCTGGCCGCCGTTACCATCGATAACCCCATCGCCATAAATGCCTCCACCGCTATAGTCCCGGAATGTCAGAAAAGGCTTGCAGCCTTTCCCTTTGTTGTTGAGGGTGCCGCATGCTCCTGTGCCACGATCATAAGCCTGAGGGTCTGAAGTGGCAGCTAAAATAACCCCTTTATCCAGCCAGAGCGACACGCCTGATTTCATTTCCAGTGGGTTACTAACAAAGAGACCTTGGGTCAGATGAACAGCCTGACCTGAAGGACAGTGATTAATGGCTTCCTGGAGGTTGTGCGCATCGGGCACATCGTCTGATGTGAGCTTTACGCAGGCATGGGCAGGCAGTTCTGGCTCATGAATGTGGCGACGATCCTGTGCATTTCCATGACCTGGCATACCGAGTAATAGGGCCGCAAGAATAAAGAACGTAGTGTGACTTATCGAAAGGGAAGCTTTTTTCGCCATACATCACCATTTTTTAATCATCTGGCGGGAGAGAAGATTTTCTGGTTATTGTAATTTATTTCTGACACCAGAGTTATGAGAAGTTGATTTTCCTGAGGGCTCTTATGAGTGTTTTTTCCGTTTAGGTGCTATAGGTTATAAATATTAAATTTATGCCTTCTGAGTGTGGTAATCTCATGTCAAAAGAGGTCCGGGCACAGGGAGAACAGGATCTCAGTGCGTTTTGCCTATAAGTGGCATGACGAGGAAGAGCGGTGTTTCCGGTCCTATGGAAACGAGAAATAGGAATTCGATGAAAATGGCCTGATACGTCGTCGTATTGCCTTCATCAACGATCTGCCGTTCGGTATCGGTGCTCAGCTTTTTTATTGGCCGCAGGTCCCCGCAACCAAATCATATACATCAGCTTAAACAATGCTCCGGTTTTAAACCTCCGGAGCAATAAACGCGTCTAAAGCAATCCCCTCAGGTTATTCGCCAGATGGGCCAGAAACAATCACGTTTAATGACCTGCACCTCGATGTCGCTATAATCTGATGCGTTCTACTTCATCAAGAGAGATATCGTCTCGTCTGCGGTCATAAAGCTGCGTCGTACGGGTGGAGGAGTGGTTGGCCATAGCGGCCGCATTTTCGAGGGTACCACCATTTTTAAGGTAAGTGGTTACCCCAGTAGCCCGAAATGTATGGTTGCCTATTGCTGTCTTGATACCGGCGGCTTTTGCCCGGCGCCTGACCATGGCGTAGGCATCAGGCTGTTCCAGGCGGTTTTGAGAAAAATGCTTTGTTCCGCGTTTAATTGTGCAAAAAAGCCAGCTTTTTGGGGTGTCTGCCAGTCCTGTACCGTCAAGGTAAGCATGCAGATACTCTTCAAGTGTGTGGTGGCATGGCATGGCATGTTGTTTTCCACCCTTTTCGTTCAGACGTACCCACAGGCGGCGATTTTGAATAAAGACATCCTCTACCCGCATAGACAAAGCAGCACCAATGCGCGCGAATGAAAAAACCATGAGTGCAATTAAAGCTCTGTCCCGCAGGCCTGAACTGGTTGATATATCTATAGAATCCAGTAAGGCCCGTGCTTCATGAGCTTCAAGCACAGGTGTTTTACCAACGCGCACACTATGTGCAGGCCCACGCACAGAGGCTGCCGGGTTTGTTGGGATAATCTGTCCGGTTACCAGCCAGTCAAAAATATGTTTAAGGGCAGCCAGTGCCTGCTTCACACTGGGTGCTGACACTCTGCGGTTTTCCAGCTCCACCCAGGTTGCAACATGCAACGGAGTGATGTCGGGCAGATGGCGGATATGATGGTCATCACACCAGGACAGAAAACCGGAAACAGCTCTTGCATAAGCCCGCCGCGTATTAGGATTGCGTATTTGCGCGGCAAAAAATTCCATAAAGCGCTGGCGGGCACTGTCTCCCGCTGTGGCGATCAGTGCCGGTAGTACCGGACCACGAAGCGCGGGAGAGGTGAGTAGCGCCATATAGATTACATTTTCCGTAAGTTGTTATATCTGAGGAAAGCATAACACGGAATGTATTCTGAATATCATTCAGTTTCAGAATTCTTCGTAAAAAGAAGGATCCTGATTAAAGGTGCGCCCATCAGGGCGAGCCAGAGAAGCAATAGCCTTCATATCCTCATCAGAAAGGCTGAAGTCAAAAATTGACATATTTTCAATCTGATGTTTGCGACCCGAAGCTTTAGGAAGAGGAATACATTCAAGCTGATGGTGCCAGCGCAGAATAACCTGCGAAATGCTTTTATTCAGTTTTTGCGCGATAGTGTTCAGAACAGGGTTTTGCAAAATATCATTAGCACGCCCCAGGGGACTCCAGGATTGTGTGACGATATGATGTTTTTTGTGCCAGGCACGTGCTTCGGCCTGTGGAAAATAAGGGTGCAGCTCAATCTGATTAACTGAGGGGAGCACGCCTGTTTCATCCTGCAGACGCTGAAGATGTTCCGGTAAAAAATTGCAGACGGCAATAGAGCGCACATAGCCGCGTTTTCTTGCCTCTATCAGTGCTTTCCATGCTTCGACATATTTACCCACTTTCGGGTTCGGCCAGTGAATGAAGTAGATGTCGTAATATTCAACATCAGCACGGTAGAGAGATTCCTCAATCGTTGCCAGAGCCTCATCATAGGCATGGTGCCGGCCTGGCAGCTTTGAACTGATGCGGAGATCTTCACGCTTGTGCCCACACTCGCGCAAGGCTCTGCCAAGAGCACCCTCATTCTCATAGTTGAAGGCACTATCCAGCCCGGTATAACCAACATCAATAGCATTTTTCATTGCTTCAACGCCGGAGGCACCATTAAGTTTATAGGTGCCAAATACGATAGCTGGCAGTGTCGTGCCATCGCTCAGAGTAACTTGTGGCAGAGTCATTTATCATTTCCCTGAATGTGATAAGTGAGAAGTCCGGATCATCCGGTGTTATCGCCGGTTTTTCCATTCGTTGAGCTTATTCACCATAGCCTGTGCCGACATGCTCCTGGCTTCGCCCAGTGCCAGCGTACCGTCACTGTTAAGCACTTTGCCAGCGGGGGTGATAACCAGAACAAGAGGAATGGCTTTAATTTTAACGCCAAATTTTGCAGCAATGTCTGTATTGTACTGAAAATGATCGACGTTAATATTTGCGATGGCAAAATTCTTATTTACCCATGGTGCAACGGATGCATTTTTTAAAGCGCCTTCAAGCATCAGGCAGTCAGGGCACCAGTTAGCACCAAAAATCAGCATAACCAGTTTGTCTGTTTTTTGTGCTTCTTCAAAGGCGTCCTTTACTGCCTGCGGTGCCGCCTCAGGAGAAGCGTAAGGATGAACTGCAGCGGCAAACTTCAGGTCGCTAATCTGCGGAACATCACTACCGCTTTCTGCATGCGCGTAAGCAGGCAGAGTTGCCTGAGCTACGACAAGAGACAGGGCTGCTGTGAAGAGTTTAATCGTGTTATGAGACTTTGAGCGTAATGGCCGGAAACGAAAACTGGACATAAAATACCTGTAAATTAAGTTGATAAGTAATTATTCAGGCTGCAGAATAAACAGGCGCGAGCAATAGGGACAAACAGTCTGCTGGTCTCCTATTTTCAGCCATACTCCAGGGTGCCCCAGAGTATCAGAGCCTCCATTGCAGTATATTTTGCGGGAATCGACAACAATAGTCTCGATATAGCCCAGTCGCGGGCGTGGTGTCTGGTTTTCTGCCTGAATAAGCATAGGGCTGTTCCTTGTCTTCTGGCCAGGCCAGATCTGTTTCTGGTATTGCACTCTTGTCTGGCATGATACCCCTGCAGACAAAATGTTTCCATTCACTCTTCTTCCCATATCCGTGAGCGAAGAGTCTCTGAGTATTTTTACAATGTTAAAATCATGGTGTCAGAGGGTCATTGCCGGCTGTGTTATGGCCTGGATGTTCATAGCGCTGAGTGGCTGCACGACAGGCGTGCCCCCTGCGCCAAAGCCTCCGCTACGCTGGCAACAGGCTGCTGTGCTTGTCGCACCGGACCATATATTTACCATGAGTGATGGCGCAGCGTTGCCGGCGCGTATCTGGAAAGCACAGGGGCAGCCAAAAGCTGTGTTGCTTGCCTTGCATGGTTTTAATGATAGTCGCGATGCATGGGAAAGCCGGGCTTCGTTTTTTACGCAGTCCGGGGTAACGGTCGCAGCTCCTGATCAGCGTGGTTTTGGTGCCGCACCACAACGTGGTGCATGGGCAGGTACTGCGCGGATGGTTGCTGATACACGAGAACTGATTGACCAGCTAAAAAAAATGTATCCCCGTACGCCTATATATCTTGCCGGTGAAAGTATGGGAGGGGCGGTGCTTATGGTGCTTATGGCTCAGCCTGACGCCCCTGCTGTTGCCGGGACAATTCTGCTTGCTCCGGCAGTGTGGGATCCGGGTTTTACAGCTGATATGCTGTTATCAGTTTTTGCATCGCTGTCGCCGCATACCCTTGTGCCTGAACAGAGTGCCTCTGTGCATGTGGTGGCTACAGATAATATGGCAGCTCTTATTCGTCTTTATTATGATCCGCTGACACTTCGTACAACACAGTGGATAGCATTGCGGGGGCTTGTAACCCTGATGCAGCAGGCAGCGGCTGCGGCAAAGCATGACCAGGGTAACATACTATGTGTCTATGGCGATAATGATCAGCTTGTGCCGGCTTTTGCTATGGCACGTGTCTGGCATGATTTATCTGTCAGGAGAGCTGAGAAAAAAGATGTACGTTTTGACATGATCCCTGGGGGACATCATCTGCTGCTCAGAGATCAGGGAGGTGAGCGTGTGGCTCATGATATGCAGAGCTGGATGACAACACCGCAGAGCTGGCTGCCTTCAGGGGGAGATGTCAGTGCAGGTGTATGGGTTGCAGAACAGAAGGGGCTGCGTGGCCCGGGTAAGGGGGGCATACCATTTTTTATACCCGCCAGGCTTGATGAGGTTGTGACGCCCTGACGTAAAGGTCTTTCCTCTGGCTGGCAGAGGAAAGACCCTGGTATTCTGTTACCAGATTTTTACGCGCTGAGAGGGTGCGAGATAGAGCGCATCCCCTTTTTTGACATTCCATGCTTTATACCATGCATCGATGTTGTGCATGGGCAGGTTTACACGAGCTTCCGGCGGTGAGTGCGGGTCAACCACCACCAGGCTTTTAACTGTGTTTTCACGCAGTTTCTGGCGCCAGACCTGTGCCCAGCCGAGGAAGACTCTCTGGTCACCTGTCAGGCCATCAATAACCGGAGCTTTCTCACCATTCAGTGAGGCGTGATACGCATCAAGCCCCAGGGTCAGACCGCCCAGATCAGCAATGTTTTCACCCATAGTCAGCTTGCCATTGACATGCACACCAGGCAGCACTTCAAAGGCGTCGTACTGAGCACCCAGACGGGCTGCCAGTTTCTGAAAGCGCTCTGTGTCCTTTTTAGTCCACCAGTCACGCAGGCGACCATGTTCGTCAAACTGCCGCCCTTCATCGTCAAACGAATGGGTCATTTCATGACCGATAACGCCACCAATGGCACCGTAATTAATGGCAGCATCGGCCTTTGCGTTAAAGAATGGCGGCTGCAGAATAGCTGCGGGGAAAACAATCTCGTTAAACAGCGGGTTGTTATAGGCATTGACTGTCTGAGGGGTCATATCCCATTCATCACGGTCAACTGTTTTACCCAGGTGGCTCAGTTCATAAGCCCACTCGAAAGCAATGCCATTTTTGACGTTGCCGTAAAGGTCTTTCAGGTTCACTTCAAGGCCGGAATAGTCACGCCATTTTTTGGGGTAACCGACCTGAATTTCCAGGCTGTCGAGTTTGGTCAGAGCAGCCTGACGTGTTGCTGGGGTCATCCAGCTGTTGTGCTGCAGGCGGGTGTGGAAGGCTGTTTTGAGGTTTTCAGTCAGCTGCTCCATAGCTGCGCGGTCTTCTGCCGGGAAGAATTTCTCAACATAAACCTTGCCTAATGCCATGCCCATTGCTGAATTTGTAGCGCTGACACCGCGCTTCCAGCGTGCTGGCAGAGCAGGCTGACCGCTCAGAACTTTATGGAAGGTGAAGCTTGCCTGAACAAATTCGTCAGGCAGATAACCGGCAGCGTTGCTGGCGGTGTGAAATGCCTGCCATGAGCGTAGCAGTTCGGGGGCAGTGCTGGCGAGAACAGCTGCTTCTCCGGTAATGGCTGAGGGCTCCTGTACGATAATGGTGCTGGCTTCAAGGCCTTCAGCTGGCAGGCCGGCAGCAAGCATCCAGCTTTTCCAGTCAAAGCCAGGCGCGGTTTTAATCAGATCGCTGACTGTCATCGGGTTATAGGTTTTGTTTGGGTCTCGCATATCTGCGCGGGCCCAGTGTGCCTCAGCCAGTTTTGTTTCAAAGGCAATGACAGCATCTGCCGTTTTAGAGGGCTCTGGCCATCTGATGAGGGTAAGGATTTGCGTGATATAGGCCTGATACGCTTTTCTCTGTTCTGCAAACTGAGGTTTCAGGTAGTAGTCACGGTCGGGTAGTCCGAGACCGCCCTGATCAAGGTAGACTGAGTAATGCGTGGGGTCTTTTGAGTCAGGTGAAACGCTGAGTGAAAACGGAGAGGTCGTAAAGGATGTGAAAGCTGAGCCTGACAGTGTGGCAAAGCTTTGTGCATCGGTGAGAGAACGAAGGGTTTTCAGGTCTTTTTTAAGAGGGCTGATGCCGCGTTTTTCAACGGCTTTTTCGTTCATAAAGGATGCGTAAAATGTGCCGAGCTTTTCATCTGTACTATGCGGTGTTTTAACCGGGTGTGCAGAAAGTTCGTTCAGAATGCTCTGCACGCGCTGACGTGAAAGTTCAGCCAGAGCATTAAACGGTCCATAGCTGGTCATATCTGACGGAATAGTCAGATCTTTCAGGTAAGTACCATTTGCATATTCGAAAAAATTATTGCCCGGGATGATAGCGGTATCACGACCACTCAGGTTAAACCCCCATGGAGCAAATGACGAGGCCGGCATAAGCACTTCCGGCGCTGCAGGAGGCGTGTCATCAGCGTGGGCGGGAGTTAAACTACAGCCAATCCCTATTCCGACAGTGGCAAAAAGAGCCAGTTTGAGAGAGGAACGGGTATGACGCTTAAAGGCTGCCATGATATCTCCGTAAGTTAGACGCAACGTTGCATAGTTAAAATGCTTTTCACAACACGGGTTTTAAGAAAAAACCAGTCACGAAGATGTAATTTAAACATATTTCAGCGGATGTGCCTATATGATGAAAATATATTACGCCTGAGATATTAATTTTTCTGCATCGTTATTGTTTTCCCGGAGTTCGTTAAGCAACAGGGAGGGGATATGTTATCTCTTATAGTGAAAGCGGGTGGTCCCGGGTCTTTCGTGGTGTGGCAAACTATATTTAACCACCTCATGCCTGAACTGACTGTTATTGACTGGCACGACAAAACGGCTGATCTGGCCAGTATTGACTACGCTTTGGTCTGGCAGCCTGAACCCGGACGGCTTGCGCAGATGCCCCGCCTTAAAGCGATACTAAGCGTAGCAGCCGGAGTTGACCATATTCTGACAGACCCCGATCTGCCTGCAAATTTACCGGTTATTCGTATGGGAGGAGAGGAAACTGCTGCACAGATGCAGGATTATGTGCGCTGGGCTGTCTTTTCTCTTCTGCGCGAGGCACCGCGCTGGCACAGCGCACAGCATAAGCAGATATGGGCGCGTCAGGGTATGCCCCCGGTGCGCCTGTCCTCTGAGACGCCGGTTGGTATTATGGGGCTGGGGGCGCTGGGTTCAGCTGTTGCACAAAGCCTGGTGCAGGCTGGTTTTCCCGTTGTCGGGTGGTCGCAGCATAAAAAATCTTATGATCATATTACCAGTTACGCCGGAACTGCAGAGCTTGAAACATTTTTGCGCAGCTGCAGCATTCTGGTGTGTTTGTTGCCCGAAACATCTTTGACCCGCGGAATTATAACCTACGATGTTTTAAAACAGCTTCAGAAACCAGCGGGGCTGATTAATGTGGGGCGTGGCCGGCTTGTCGTTACGAGTGATCTTTTGCGAGCACTTGATGATGGCACGTTGCATAATGCCGTGCTTGATGTGTTTGAGCATGAACCGCTGCCCGCAGAGTCGCCTTTATGGTCGCACCCCGGAGTGCTGATTACGCCTCATGTGGCATCAGAGGCCTCTCGCACCGCACGGGCAGGTTATATTGTCGGGGTTATTCGTGCTTTTGAGCGGGGGGAGGATGTGCCTTTGCGTTATGACCCACAAAAAGGTTATTAAAAACTCCTGGGCAGTGAGTATATATCCCCGAAAGCCAGCAGAAAAGGCCGCTGTTATGACTATTGATATCCCTCTTATGCTTTCGTTTCTGGCTGCTGCAACAGTGCTGACCGTTATACCGGGTACTGATACTGCGCTGATGTTGCGCTCTGTTGCTGTGGGCGGGCGTCGTGCTGCAGCACAAACCGGGCTGGGTATTATTATAGGCCTGCTGATCTGGGGGCTGGTGGTTTCACTGGGGCTGGGCGCAGTGCTTAAAGCCTCAGAACTGGCATATGAAGGCGTGAAATGGGCGGGCGCAGCCTATCTGACATACCTTGGTGTGTTATTTTTGTTTCGCCCGCGTGAGGCCATGGCTCAGGCGGAGGGGGCTGCAAAATCCATTTCAGGTTCGGCTGGTCAGTTTTTACGTAAAGGCTTTCTGACTAATATGCTTAACCCTAAAATTGGGGTCTTTTATATTACATTCCTGCCGCAGTTCGTTCCTTCTGGTGCGTCTGTCGCAGCATACTCGCTTTTTCTTGCTCTTATTCATTGCGCCATGACAGTGCTGTGGTTTGTTGTGCTGACAGCAGCGGCTTTGCCTTTAAGTCACCTGCTTAAAAAGCCAGCTACAGTGAAAGTGCTCGACCGCATTACCGGTTGTTTGTTTATTGCATTTGGGCTTCGTCTGGCCTTGTCGCGTGCTGACTAGCGGGTGGTGTTATCGTGGGTTTACCAGCCAGCTGATACGACGCGCCATAAAGGTGAAAGGTATGGCGAGAACACCTATCACGGCAAATACAATTAATAAAATCATAGGAATAAAAAAGTTTTCATCAGTTGCATTCTGTGGTGGGAATTTAAAAGAAAGAACTGAAATTAAAATCCCTGAAATTGAAAAAAAGTAATAATAATTAAGTAATTTCCGTGTTTTTTTAACAGTAAAATTCTTTTTTCTTTATTTTTATTATGAATACCTCTTCTTGCTGTTATCTGTATATATCCTACAAATATCGCTGAAGCAATAATTGCAAAAAAAATAGAAAATTCTTTGTGATAATTTATAAATCTTAAGTACAGAGGTAAGATCGTAGAAATTATTCCCATTCCTAAGGGCACAGAGTATCCTATGACAAGAACACGATTTTCGTTGGGTTTTGTTCCGATCTGGTCATCAAGTAGAATGTTTTTTATAAAATAATCAAACTCTTTTATTTTCTTTCTTATGCTCATTACTGTTTCTTTGCTGATATAGCATGGAAAGAGAAATGCCTGATGTGTCAGGCGACAATATCGTTTTACGTCATAAATGAAAATTAGTTAATGTATAAAATTATCTGGCGTAATTTTTATGATAAATGTTGAACGATTACTTTGTTTTCTAAGTGGGCAGAAGGTTACTCCTGCTCCTGTGGGTGACACATCCCGATCAGGTTAGTTATTTTGTCCGCTCTTGAAAAAAAAGAGGTTTACGATCATTGTCCGCGCAATGGTGTTCCGTGAGGAATGAAAAGGGAAGAACGGTGCATGGCTCAGGCTGTTAATCCGTCGCTGCCCCCGCAACTGTAAGTGAGTTTATCATACCTCTGCTGCCGGTTCGCTGGCAGCCTCCACCGGCTGTAACAGGTGCGGGAAGGAGCAGGGTATGATGTTGGTCTGAGCTATGCGTAAGCAGGCTTTTCAGGCCGACAGCCCATAAGCCAGGAGACCTGCCATTATATAAAGCCAGCCTTGTTAATCTGGTGGTTTTATAGCGAAATCCGATGCAGTGTTACATCTGGCGGGGTGCCCGGTTTGTAACCAGTGTGTAGCGATATGCTATGCATGCTCTCAGTCTTTTTCTGTCATGACTGGGGGGCTGCTTTTTTCTGCACCCGGGTTGTGTCTGGCCCTTGCTGCGCGGGGCTGTGTGTCAGGAGACAGAATGTCAGCGTCCTCTTCATCAGCAGATATGCCGGATATCCCCATCCTGCATGTGTGCCTTACCTGTCGCCGTGGTGGCCCGGCCATGGACCGCCCGCCTGGTGCACAGCTGTACGATCGTTTGCTGGCTCTGACTGATGCAGAAAAAGTGCAGGATCCCGCACTAATTCCTGCTGCTGAGATCAGAGGTGTTGAATGTCTGGCATCGTGTGATCGCGGGTGCACAGCTGCAATTGCCATGAAAGGGCGCTGGACCTGGCTTATGGGCCACCTTGGCCCTGAAAAAGCCGAAGATATACTGACATATGCCCGTTTATATGCTGCCAGTAAAAAGGGTACGGTTATGCCATCGCGTCGCCCGGCAGCCTTGTCTGATATGGTGCTGGGGCGTGTCCCGGCGTGTCTTTATGAGAGAGAGGATGAACAGTCATGAATAAAGCACTTCCTTCGCGCGTTCCGGTTACTATCATCAGTGGTTTTCTGGGGGCAGGTAAAACCACGCTGCTGCGGCATATTTTGCAAAATGCCAAAGGGCATCGCATTGCTGTGGTGGTTAATGAGTTTGGTTCTCTTGGTGTAGACGGTGAAATTTTGCGTGGCTGCGGTATTGAAGGCTGCCGCGATGATGATGTCGTTGAACTGGTGAATGGCTGCCTGTGCTGTACCGTCGCTGACGACTTCCTGCCGGCGATGGAGGCATTGCTCGATCGTGCGGATCCACCCGAGCATGTCGTGATCGAAACTTCAGGCCTGGCGCTGCCAAAACCGTTACTGAAAGCCTTTGGCTGGCCTACGATAAGAAGCCGTATGACGGTTGATGGTGTTATAACCGTGGTTGATGCGCCTGCTATTGCCACCGGCCGTTTTGCTGATGACCCGGAGGCCGTTGCCCGCCAGCGCGAAGCTGACCCGTCTCTCGACCATGACAACCCTCTGGCTGAGGTGTTTGAAGACCAGCTGAATGCTGCTGATCTGGTTGTGCTGAATAAAACAGACCTGACTGATGCAGAGGAGCTGGCAAAAGTTGAGGCAGAGATCCGCCGTCTGGCTCCGCGTCCGGTGCAGATTATCCGTGCAGCAGAGGGTCGGGTAGATCCTGCTATCCTGCTGGGTATTGGCGCTGAAGCTGAGGCAGACCTTGATGCACGTCCTTCCCATCATGATGCGGAAGAGGGCGAGCATGAGCATGATGATTTTGAGAGTTTCGTTGTTGAAGTGCCTGAGCAAAAAGATGTTGAGACATTTCTGAGCCGTTTGCAGGATGTTGCCGCGCGTTTTGATGTTTTGCGTATGAAAGGTTTTGCTGCCGTGCAGGGTAAAGCCATGCGTCTGGCCGTGCAGGGTGTTGGTACGCGTTTTCGCTACGAATTTGACCGTTCGCTGCCTGCAGCTGGGGTGCGTACTGGCCAGATTGTGGTCATTGGCCAGAAAGGGCTTGAGGAAGCCGCCGTGCGTCAGGCTCTGGCAGGCGTATAATCCTTAAAGGCAGGCTGGCACGTTATGCACCTTCTTGTTCGTGAAAACCGCACACTTGATGAACAGGACCAGGCAGAAGATCTGGGGCTTGATCCCGCAGAGCTGATTGTTCTTTCGTTTACTGAGACAGATCTTCTGGGGCTGCGTGACGCGATTACCCGCCGGGCCGCGGAGCATGCCGGGCAGAGCACGCATGCCAGTATACAGGTCGTGCCACTGGCACGCCTGCGGCATCCTATGTCTGTCGATTTATTTATCGATACAACACTGAGCCAGGCGCGTTGTGTGGTTGTGCGTCTGCTTGGGGGCCTTGATTACTGGCGCTATGGTGCTGAGGAGCTTTCGGGCTGGTGCAGGGCAAAGGGCGTGCCACTTGTGTTTTTGCCTGGTGACTGTGTGCATACCCGCCGGAAAGAGGGGGAGGCAGAGGAAGATGATCCTTTGCTGGCCTCTCTGTCCACGATTGATCCGGAGCAGAGAAAACGCCTGATCGGTTTTTTTCGCTATGGCGGGCCACGTAATATGACCTGTGCGCTGGAGGTTATGGAGGCCATTGTCAGGGGCGTGCCTGATGCAGGGCAGGCGCCTGAACCGCTGCCAGACTGGGGCGTTTATCGTACTTTTTCTGCTGCTCCGCCACCGGTTCAGCAGCCGTCTGGCTGGTGTGCTGCCTTGCCGGAGGGAGCAGCAGCCAGAGTTGTCGTGGTGTTTTATCGCGCCCATTTGCTGGTGGGTGACCACAGCGCACCTGAAGAGCTGGCGCGTCAGTTGTCACAGCATGGTTGTCGTGTCGATATGGTGTTTGTCACATCTTTGCGGGATACAAAAGTAGCCGGCGCGCTTAATGACTGGCTGGCGCAGGTACACCCTGATTGTCTGGTGAATGCTACGGTATTTTCCTCCCGTGACAGGGATGGGCAGTCTCCTCTTCTTTCAGCCGGTGTGCCTGTTATTCAGCTGTTGCAGCCTGGCACAACCCAGGGGCTGTGGCAGGCAAGCGCCAGAGGGCTCTCACGTGCTGACCTGGCCATGCAGGTTGTTTTACCTGAGCTTGATGGCAGCATTGCGAGTTTTCCCGTCTCCTTCCGTGAGGAAACTGCGCCTGGTCAGCCTGCATCCCGCCAGATTTATGCTCCGGGTACAGAGCAGGCTGTTGCGCGTATTATGGGCTGGTTACGCCTGCGTTGCCTGCTGCCTGAGCACAGGCAGGTCGGGCTTGTGTTGTCTGACTATCCTGGTGCTGGCGTGCCTGGTGCGCAGGGCTGTGACACAGGTCACACTGCTCATGCCGTCGGGCTTGACAGTTTCGCCAGCCTTTCTTCCATCCTGAGGCTGATGCAGGCTGAGGGGTATGAAACAGGCATACTGCCCACGCAGGCAGAGCTGGTGCAGATGATGACACAACAGGCACCCCGGCCTGTTCTTTCTCTTGATCAGTACAGGCAGCTGACAGAAAAACTGCCGCCGGCCTTTATGCAGAGTGTCTGTGCGGCCTGGGGTGAACCGGAAGATGATTCCGCGGTGCATCAGGGTGTGTTTCATCTGCGTGTTGTGTCATTCGAAGCGATTACATTGGCCGTGCAGCCTGACAGAGGACGCGCGGCTGACCGTAAAGCGCAGTATCACGACCCTGATAGTCCGCCTTGTCATGCTTATATCGCGTTTTATCTGTGGTTACGTGTTTGCCGCCATCTTGATGCCATGGTGCACCTGGGTACACATGGCACACTTGAGTGGCTGCCAGGTAAAGCGGCAGCGCTCTCGCCCTCTTGCTCCTCTGCGGTGCTGACAGGTGGTCTGCCGGTTATTTATCCGTTTATTGTCAATAACCCTGGTGAGGCAGCTGCAGCCAGACGGCGCCTTGGGGCAGTAACAATCGGACATATGACGCCGCCGGTGATGCAGGCTGGTCTGTCAGAAGATATGCAAATCCTGGAAAGGCTGATTGATGAGTATGCTGAGGCTGACGGGCTTGATTTCAGGCGCGGGGCCTTGTTGCGACAGGAGATTCTTGAGCGCGCAACCCGTGCCGGGGTCCTGGCAGAGAGTGGCGTACGTCCCGGGGATGAAGATGAAGACGAAGCACTTGCCCGCCTTGATGCCTATTTGTGTGATGTAAAAGATTTGCAGATCCGTGATGGTCTGCATATTTTTGGTCAGCGTGCACCTGGTTATGATACTCTGGTCGATATGATTTCGCAGGCCTGTGGTCAGGGGTATGACCGTGACGATATTGCCCGGCGTGTGGCTTTAAGTGCAGAGGCAGAGGCGAATGCTCTGCGTGATGCGCTGGCAGGGCGCCTTGTGCCGGCGGGGCCGGCTGGGGCGCCAACGCGCGGGCGGGCTGATGTGCTGCCCACCGGGCGAAATCTTTTTACTCTCGACCCGCGTGCCCTGCCCACACCCTCTGCCATGCAGCTTGCTGCAAAAATGGAAAAATTGCTGCTTACCCGTCATTTGCAGGAGCAGGGTGAGCCGCTGACGCATCTGGTTATGGATTTATGGGGGTCTTCTTCTTTGCGTACAGGAGGAGAGGATATGGCTCTGGCCCTGCGTCTGATGGGGGTTGAAATAACCCGTAAAACCGGCACGGGGCATGTGCAGGGGTTTGAAATTATACCACTGGCGGTGCTCGATCGCCCGCGTGTTGATGTTACACTGCGGATATCAGGTTTGTTTCGTGATGCTTTCCCTGATCAGATTGCTTTGTTTGACCAGGTCGTTTCTGCTGTTGCCGCGAGAGATGAGGCCGCTGAGTGGAACCCGCTTGCCGCTTCGGTTAAAGGGCTTGAGGGAGATGCCCTGAAGCAGGCAGGTGCCCGTATATTTGGTGCGGCTATGGGGAGCTATGGCACTGGTGTCGAAGCGCATCTGCATAATGGTACATGGGGCAAAGCCGATGAGCTTGGGCAGGCCTGGCTGAAGGGCTCCGCCTGGACATATGGCGGCGGGCGTGATGGCCAGCAGAATATTGAAGGTCTGGCTGCTTTGTTGCAGCGGGCGAATGCTGTTTTGCATGTGCAGGATCACGCTGAAACAGACATGCTCGAAAGCCCTGAAAATGCTGCACATGAGGGCGGACTTGCCGCAGCGGCGGCATCACTCGGGGCGCGGCCGGCATTGTGGCATGGTGATACGTCCCGGCCTGATGCTCCCCGCCTGCGCGCGACTGAACAGGAAGTTGCCCGTATTGTCAGAGGCCGGCTTGCTAACCCGCGCTGGATAGAAGGCATGCAGCGGCACGGATATGCCGGTGCGGCCGAGATGACACGCGGGGTCGAGGCATTGCACGGTTTTGCAGCAACGGTGCCGGCACGCTTTGACAGACAGTTTGACCTGGTCTTTGCCCGGACTTTAGGTGATGAGAGTTGCAGTGCCTTTTTACAAAAGGTTAACCCTGCTGCGTGGGAGGCTATGCGAGCATGGTTTACGTCAGCCATGCAGCGTGGATTGTGGCACCCCCGCTCTAATAGTGTTGCTGACGCGCTCGAGGGTTCAGGAGAAAGTTCCATATGACAGTACGTGCCCTCATGGTGGCTGCTCCACGTTCAGGAGGGGGTAAAACAACACTGACAGTTGCTCTGCTGGCGGCTTTTAAGCGCAGAGGGCTGCGGGTGAGTGCGATTAAAACAGGTCCTGATTATATCGACCCTGCTTTTCATGCGGCTATTACGGGCCGGTATGGCCTCAACATTGACAGCTGGTGTATGCCTCCTGATTTACAGGCCTGCCTGCTGCAGGCAGCAGGACATGACGCTGATCTGGTTATTGTTGAATCAGCTATGGGGTTGTTTGACGGTCTGACCGGGCCGGAGGGCGCACGTGGCTCCCCTTCAGATATCGCAGCACGTTTTGGTATTCCTGTTTTGCTGGTGCTTGATGTGTCAGGGCAGGGGCAGTCTGTCGGGCCGATTGCTAAAGGCTTTGCTTCATGGCGCCCCGATGTGACAATTGCCGGTGTTGTTCTTAATCGTGTGGCATCGCCGCGTCATGTCAGGCTGACGACAGGCGCGATCGAGGCCGCTGGTCTGGCAGCATGTGGTGCGCTGATGCGTCAGGCTGGTCAATCATTACCAGAGAGGCACCTTGGGCTGGTGCAGGCGCGTGAGCATGGTGCCCTGACAGACTGGATTGAAAAACTGGCAGATAAAGCGGAGCAGGAGCTGGATCTTGATTCTGTGCTGGCTCTGGCTGCCCCGGTGGCTGCAATGCCTGTGACTGCTGAATTGACACGGCATGCTGTTTTATCGCCGCCAGGGCAGCGTATTGCTGTGGCGGAGGATGATGCATTTTCTTTTCTCTACGGTCATCTGGCCATGTTCTGGCGTCAGGCAGGGGCAGAGCTGGTGCCTTTTTCGCCGCTGGCAGATGAAGCACCTGATGAGAGCTGTGACGTATGCTGGCTGCCTGGAGGATACCCCGAGCTGCATGCCGGAGGACTTGCGCAGGCCAGACATTTTATAAGTGGCCTTCAGCATTTTTCTCGCACCCGCCCGGTGCATGGTGAATGCGGTGGTTATATGGTGCTGGGGCAATGCCTTGAAGATGCAGAAGGAAAAAAGCACGCTATGTCTGGTTTGCTTGCGCATAGTACATCATTTGCACGGCGCAAATTAAATCTTGGGTATCGGGAGGCAACATTGCGTGCAGATACGGTGCTTGGCAAAGCTGGCAGCCGTTTGCGAGGGCATGAATTCCATTATGCTTCTGTGCTGGATGCGGGAGAGGATGCCCCGCTGGCTGATCTGCTAGCAGGTGATGGCACATCACTTGGTGCATGCGGAGGCAGGCGAGGTCTGGTGTCCGGATCATTTTTTCACGTGCTGGCCTGCAATGACACGGCTTTCTGATGACAGGGCCTGCATGATATGATGCTAGCATAGACCGCACATCCGGCTGGTTGTTATGATCGTGGCAGAATGAAGTGTGTCTGTAGCAGAAAAGCAGATCATTTTTATTCTGACACAGAGGTTATAGCAGGCAGGAAAATCCTGAGGAGAAAGAGTGTGCAGCGTTTTTCTGTGTTACTGGCCCGGCATGCCCCCGTTATGGTCGCAGAGGGTATGTGCTATGGTCGTCAGGAGGTGCCTCTGCGCCCCGGCTGGGAGAGGCTGACTGCTGGTTTGTCTGTGCTGGCTCAGGGGGCTTCGTGTCAGGTGGTATACAGCTCACCCGCGGCCCGATGCCGTGATATGGCTGAGAAGCTCGTCAAAACTACCTGTATGGAGCTGCGCATTGACCCGCGTCTGGCTGAACTGGATTTTGGTGAGTGGGAAGGACAGTGCTGGAGCGAGATCAGCCGTATACAGCTGGATGCATGGGCCGCTGATCCGGCAGGTTTTGCACCCCCCGGGGGCGAGAGCGGGTTATCCCTGATGCAGCGCATAACCGCAGTCTGGCAGGATATTAAAGAAAGTGGTGTTTCATCATGCATTTTATCCCACGGTGGCCCTTTGCGTCTGCTGACCGGACTGGCTGCGGGAGAAAAGCCACAACTGCTTTCGCCATCTATACCACAGGGCTTTGCAAGGTTGTTCAGTGTGATTTAACGATGTATAGTCTTTGAAATCTATAAATTTCCGGGAAAAGAGTATTTATGAGTAATCTTTCTTTTTCTGTTGTTTCAGAAAATATTTTATTAAATAAATAAGATCAGGATTTACTATGACTCAGACGCTTTCGTCTTCATTACAGGGTGCAGAGGCACATCACCGTGAAAAAATGCGTAAGCGTAAAGAGGTTCAGGACCGTGAGGTAGCGTCAAAAACTCTCGAAAAAGGGTTGCTGATGGTGCATACCGGGCCGGGTAAAGGTAAATCAACGGCAGCGTTTGGTATGGCTTTGCGGACACTGGGTTACGGGCGCCGTGTTGCTGTTGTGCAGTTTATTAAAGGCGCCTGGGATACGGGGGAGAGGCGTGCTCTTGAACGTTTTGATCCCCTTGTTTCCTGGCATGCGCCGGGTGAAGGATTTACCTGGGAGACGCAGGATAAGGCACGTGACATTGCAGCCTGCGAAGAAGCCTGGCGTTTTGCGGCTGATGCGCTTGCTAACGCTGATGTCGGGCTCGTTGTGCTTGATGAGCTGAATATTGCCCTGCGTTATGAGTATCTCTCTTTGCCTCATATTCTTGATGTGCTGAAGGCGCGGCCGGAGGGGCAGCATGTCGTGATAACGGGGCGCAATGCCAAACCTGAACTGACCGAGGCTGCGGACCTGGTGACCGAAATGACTCTTGTTAAACATCACTTTCGCAGTGGCGTAAAAGCTCAGAAGGGAGTGGAGTTTTGACAGCGCGTGTTCTGATGATTCAGGGAACAGGGTCAGGGGTTGGAAAATCAACATTGCTGGCTGGTCTGGCACGGGCTTTTACCCGCCGTGGGCTGAAAGTTTTGCCCTTTAAACCGCAAAATATGTCGAATAATGCAGCCGTGACGGCAGATGGCGGAGAAATAGGGCGGGCGCAGGCACTTCAGGCGCTGGCGTGTGGTGTTCAGCCCGAAGTGGATATGAACCCGGTTTTGCTCAAGCCTCAGGGGGAGACAGGCGCGCAGCTTGTTGTGCATGGGCATGTGCTTGAAACAGTAGAAGCGCGTCAGTATCAGTCCCGTAAAGACCGGCTGATGCCTGAGGTGCTGAAAAGCTTTTGGAAGCTGGCAGCGCAGGCTGATCTTGTCCTGGTTGAAGGTGCAGGATCTGCATCCGAAGTAAATTTGCGGATGACTGATATTGCCAATATGGGTTTTGCGCAGGCCGTGCAGGCGCCGGTTGTTCTGGTTGGCGATATAGACAGGGGAGGCGTAATTGCAAGCCTTGTGGGGACACAGGTTGTGATTGCTCCGGAGGATGCTGCGCTAATTAAAGGCTTTATTGTCAATAAAATGCGCGGAGATACTTCGCTGTTTTATGACGGCATGGAAGTCATTTGCGGGCACACAGGCTGGGCCGCTCTCGGGCTTGTACCTGATCTGCCTGCTGTGCGTTATCTGCCTGCTGAAGATGCTTCTGATCTGAATACGGATCAGAGCAGAGAGGATATCCGCACTGAGGAAGGCGGTGGAGAGGGTTATACTGTTCCCCGTTTAAGAGTGGTTGTGCCTTTGCTCCCTCTTATTGCAAATTTTGATGATCTGGATCCTCTGCGTGCAGAGCCTGCTGTTGATCTGATAATGGTCAGGCCTGGGACACGTTTGCCTGAGTGTGATCTCGTAATTTTGCCCGGTTCTAAAGGGAGTTTGTCTGACCTTATGGTGTTCCGTTCAGAGGGCTGGGAGCATGATTTGCAGGACCATCTCGCCCGTGGCGGGCATGTGATGGGTATTTGTGGCGGGTATCAGATGCTGGGCCACCATATTGCCGATCCGAAAGGCGTTGAGGGGGATGTTGAGACAGTTGCAGGGCTGGGGCTGCTTGATGTGGAAACAGTGCTGACAGAATCTAAACATCTTGTTGAGAAAAAAGGTATTGTGAGTGGTATGCAGGCCAGCGTCTCGGGCTACGAGATGCATCTGGGTGAAACAGATGGTGCTGGTTGTCGTCGTCCTTTGCTTGAGCTTGACGGACAACCTGAAGGAGCCGTTTCAGCCAGCGGACAGGTTTATGGTACTTATCTTCATGGTATTTTTGGTAGCAGAGATGGCCGCATGGCGCTTTTATCACTTGCCGGAGGCGCAGATTTTACGCCAGGTGGTTTTTGGTATGAACAGGAAGATGGTTTTCAGAAAATAGCGCATCATGACATGATAGTCGAAGATGCTCTGAATAGTCTGGCGGACCATCTGGAACATTTTATTGACCTTGATGCATTGCTTGACCTGGCTTCGTACCCGGTTACGGCACTGCAGAATAGAAATTTTTCTTAAATTCTATGTGAAAACAGCCGAAATCTGCCTCTTTCAGAGAGGGGTAAGTAAATCGGCTGTATATATCGCAAGTGTAATTTTTTATTGTTATAATACTGGATGTTGCGGCTTAAATATAATGTCATAATTCTGACTGGTGTATTATTTTTCAGGCCAGCTTTTCCAGGTTTTTCTGTTGCGTCTTAACCTGTCTTTCCAGCCATTTCTGAGCAGATACTTTGCGTGATGCATCAAGCATACGGTACAGACCAATCATGTCATGCTCATCAGGAGAGACAACAAGCGGAATGTCGATCTGCGTATGGCCGGTTAAAAAAATCTCCGGGTCAACACCAAAAAGTTCAGCAAGTTTGGGAATATGTTTGCGAGCACTCCCTTCCCGTCCGGTTTCCCAGAAAGCGATAGCAGGGCGGGATACACCAAGGGAATCTGCAACCTGCTGCTGTGTCATGCCTGAAGCTTTGCGAAGAATTTTCATTCTCTGGCCGAGGTCATTCCCAGGTGAGATGATCTGTTGTTTAATATCTTGATTATTCACGGTTTTTTCTGCTTTATTTCGTTTATGAAAAATGTTTACAGGCTTTTTTCGCTGGCGTTTTTTACAGCGGGCTAGAATGTGTCATATAATTCTATTTAATACAAGCTTATGATTTCTTTTAATTTTCTGGACATGTTAAGAAAATAATAAAAATAATATTTTTAATTTTAATATGTATTTATACTTATATAAATTTTTGTTTTTTTACTTATAGTTATTATTATTTTTATTTAAATTATTATTTTTATTTGTTTTTGATTATATCTGTATTTATTTATTCTAAATATTTGTGTTTGTTTTTGAAAAATAAAAAACAAACACAAATAAACGTTCTTTTATATTTTAGAAGTTTTGAGAAATTCCTGTAAGAATAGTACGGCGCAGACCATATTGAGGTGCGCCAACGCCAATGCCACTCCCGTCGCGCAGCATATAGGTTTTGTCAAACAGATTTAAAACATCAAGCCTTATCTGCGTATTGCCTGCAAACCGGTAGCCAAACAGGTTTTTAAGTGTTTGCACGGCTGAGAAATTAAAAGTGACATATTGTGGCAAAGAAACACCGTTCGGTACAGTTGCTCCGTCAGCTCTTAACCCGCTT
Source organism: Acetobacter sp. DmW_043 (assembly GCF_002153485.1). NCBI lineage: Bacteria > Pseudomonadati > Pseudomonadota > Alphaproteobacteria > Acetobacterales > Acetobacteraceae > Acetobacter > Acetobacter sp. DmW_043. Next base: position 26,754 of record NZ_JOMN01000035.1, read on the forward strand.
CCATATACCATGCTTGAGCTAAGCAGCAGAGGGTGCCAGCCGTGACTGAAGAAAGTGTATGAAGCACCGGCAGACGCTGTCCAGCGCTGGTCATGATCCAGATGAATCCAGCGGCTGCGTATATAGGCAAGGTCATCAGGGTCAAAATTAAACTGGGCGCTGGTAATGTCTTTGCCAATGGCGCGTGACCATGCAAAATTACCATAAAGAGACAGTGCGCCTCTGGTATAGGAGGTGCTGACCTCGTAGCCGTTGACCTGTCCGCGGCGATAGTTAAAGCTGCTCAGAATAATAGGCGCACCAAACTGCCCGTCATCAATCAGATTATGTGCTATTTTATAGTAAGCATCAAATGAAACGCGCCAGCCTGGCAGAATAGTTTGTTCAAATCCTGCATCGAAATAATGGTCTCGCTCAGCTTTGACGGTATTATTCAGGATGCCAGGCGAGGCACCACTGGTTCCGGCAAATTTCTCAACAGAGAGGGAGCTGACATTTTCAGCCGGCGGGGGGGTGAAGTAGCGTGAATACCCGGCATGGAGTACACCGCCGCGCCATGGTTTCCATACAATGTTCAGGCGCGGGCTGAACTGTGTCGCACTCGAATAAAAACTCATGCCATCAAAACGCATACCGTAATTGATAGTCAGATTTTTAAGAGGGGTCCATTCATCCTGAAGATACAGGCCATACTGAATGCCTGTTTTGCCACTGCCATCATAAATGGTGGAAGGAGAGGAGGAGTAAACAGGGCTTCCGTCAGCATCTGTTCGGGTTGCTCTGAATACTTTAGAATCTGTTTTTGAAACTGAACGGCCTGCAAAAATCTGAAAGCCGAAGCGTATGGTGTGCTGAGGAGCGGCATGCCAGGTCACATCATGCTGCGTGCCGCTGTTGAAAACAGAGCGTGCTGCTCGCTGAGAAATACCATTAAATACGAGGTCTCCCAGCGGATCAGGAGAGTAACGCAGGCTGCTGTAACTTGTGAATGCTGAACTTTGCAGAGAAAAAGCACCAATATCTTTTTGTAAAGAGAGAATGGCGAAGTCAGTTATCTCTTTCTGGTGTTCATCCAGGTTGCTGCTGTCTGTGCTGCCGCGTAACTGTGAGGCGAGGTTACTGCTGCTGTAGTCCGGGTTGGCAAACTGAGTTTGCTGCCCGGGGTTGTTGGGGAGCTGGTATTCAGCGTTTGATACCCCGGCAATAAGGCTGATACGTGTTGTGCTGTCAGGCGTGTATCTCAGGTGTCCCAGAAAATGATACTGGTTGGTCAGATCATGGATCGCGTTGAAGGAGCGAGTGGTGTTTTCAATACCAACCCGGTTATGCACGAAGTCAGCCGTCGCGAAGTAATCCCACTTTCCTGAATGACCACCATATTGCACGGAGGGGAAGAAATAGTCACGCGCGCCGCCATAAATGGAAACATTACCGCCTGAGTTTGTTCTGCCGTTTTTCGTTGTAATGTCGATCACCCCGGCCTGGTTAAAGCCAAATTCACTGGGGAGAGCGCCTGTAGTCAGTGACATGTTGTTTGCAAAGCGGGTCATCAGTGTCTGTCCAAAGACACTCAGACCTTCGGGTAGCTGTACGCCGTCCAGTCTGAACTGAACGGAGTTATGGTCGCCGCGTACGTGAATCTGACCATAGCTGTCCTGTGCAACGCCCGGTGCCTGCAACAAGACCTGGTTGAGTGGTGCGTTATCGCCACCAGGAATTGTTTCCAGTGCTTTGCGGCTGAACTTATAAACAGTTGCGCCGGTGTCGGGCTGTAGTTCAGAGCGTGCCTGGTCAAGGTGGGCTGTAACAGTAACATACTCAGAGTGCTGATCTTTACTGATTTTTTTTGTTACAGTCTCAGGTTTTTTGCTTGTTTTCTTACATGTTTTTTGTGTTTCGCAGAGTGGGTGAAGAGAAGGTGTCAGCTGTGCAGGCTGACTTTTTGCGGCGCCTGTCATCCACAGGATGTCAGTCGTTATGAGCAGGCAGGAATACAAAAGCGCGGATTTCCGCATGCCAGAAACACTTTCAGTTTTATAAAGAGTTGAGATACATAACCGACCAAGGAATGTTATGTTATAACATATTGTTTAAAGGGGCAAATTTTTATCATCATTTGCCTCTTGCCTTTTTGTGGGTGCTCTTTTAAATCAGAGCTGCCTTTAGTCCCGTTCGTCTAGGGGCCCAGGACACCGCCCTCTCACGGCGGCAACACGGGTTCGAATCCCGTACGGGACGCCACTCCCGTCCAAAACTGAGAACTTTCTGGTTCAGTTTAGGACGGTCTGAGATAAGCTGGTTCATCAGCCTGTCTTTTCTTCCAAAAATACGGATTTCCCTGTCATCGACCTCTATGCGGTCGACGATCGCACGGAGATATTCCTTGCGCATGGCGACGGGACCATCGGTCAGCTTTGCCCGCAGGTCACAAGAGAAGCGTTCGATCATTTCATCGGTAATCACCGGCACGACCATCGCCGGGGCTTCCGCCATCGCGCAGAGACGGCTGGCCTCGTCCCGCTGGGCCTTCAGTGCATCAAGTCTTCCCCTGAGGGTGGGATCAGTAGCATCGACGACGCCGTTTTCGATAGCCGCGTACATTCTCTGCAACTTCTGTTCGGCTTCACGGGACGCGTTACGCAGACTTTCCTGACGGGCGGCATCACGATTCTGGTTGGCAGCATAGTGTGCCAGGAGCGCTTCCAGTATCACGCCAAGCCTGTCTTTCGTGAGCAGACGGGTGGCGAGATGCTCCATGACCAGCGTATCGAGCAGATCCATGCGGATACTCCGCCCCTTGCAGGCCGTCTTTCCCTGCCGGGCCTGTGTCGCGCAGGTATAATAGCGATAACGACCGTATTTCCCTGTTCGCAACGTCATCCCGCCCCCGCAGGTGGCGCAGACTGCCACCCCCGTCAGCAGGCATGGACCATTGACGATCCGGGGTGCCGTCACACGCGGTGCGTTCTGTTTCAGACGCTGCTGCACCTCCAGAAACTCACTACGGGGAATAATGACAGGAGCATCCATCGTGATCACTTCATCCGCCGCTTTCTTCCGTCCCGTTTTCGCTTCGACCACGTTGAACGCATGCGTGCCCGCATAGGTCTCGCGTGTCAGCACGTCATGAATGAATTTGCAGGAAAACCGTGAGCCAGTCTGGGTGCGGTATCCCTTTGCATTGAGATGGCTGACGATCGCTTTGATGCCGAGCCCGCCGGACTGTCCGTCTCCATCACGGTAGAGCCCGAAGATGAGCCTGACCGTCTCCGCCTGAATGGGGGTCGATCTCCAGCTTCTTCTTGACTTTCTGCCCGCGACGCTCCGCTTCTGCTGTGCAATAGCCGAAAGGCGGGCGGGAGCCGTTCCAGAACCCCTGCCGGGCGTTCTCGTTCATGGCGCGCAGTGTATGCTTGGCATTCTCACGAGACTGATACTCATCGAACAACGCCATGATCTGACGCATCATCACAGAAGATGGATTATCTCCCAGTTCCTGCGTGATCGAGATCAGTCGGATCCCCTGCTTCGCAAGACGTCTGACGTTGAACTCCAGCTTCAAGTGATCCCGGGAAAAGCGACTGAAAGAATGCACAACGACAACGTCGAACCGCCTTGGTTTTTCTGAGGCCATTTCCATCAGTTTCTGAAATTCCGGTCTCCTGTCATCTGTTGCCGAGGCGCCCGGCTCGATGAAAACTTCGGCGACATCCCAGCCTTTCGCAGCACAGTAATTTTCAGTCTGGCGCTGCTGATCGGGGATTGACAGGTCGTGCTCGGCCTGCCGCCCTGTTGATACGCGCAGATAAAGGGCCGCGCGGAGGGATGGCGATGGCTGGAGGAGGCTCGAAGCAGGGGGCAAGGATGTCACGGCAAAACCTCATCAGAATATCGATTTCCGCTTTGTCGACCGGGATTTCTGGCGGCAGATCGTCCTGAACCTGCCAGTTGT